>JAUVCJ010000097.1 GCA_030595765.1 Thermoplasmatota archaeon
ATTGCGAACCTCCACAGACACCAGCCCTCCCAGGTCTTGTGCGCATCCACTTACCAGCGCCACGCCTGAAAGGACCTGGCCTGCTGCAGGTGAGGAGACTTGAGCTGTAGGGTCAAGGTTATCCACAAGTACGCTGACAGATGCCGTGGCTCTCCTGCCTAGCATGTCAGTTGCCCTGAAGCTCAGGGTATGGGCTCCGTCTCCAACACTGGCTGAATCCCAGACCAGATCATGGGGGGTGGTGATGTCGGATATGAATGTCCACGCTCCTGAATCGACCTGATATTCAACTGTGAGGAGAGATGCTTCAAGAGTGGTGAATTTCAGGTTCACATATCCATCTAGCACAGCGCCATCTTGAGGCATAATTATTCCCAGAATGGGTTCAGTGTTATCGATGCTGAAACCTCTGGGGGTTGTGCTCAAGCTATTTCCAGCCTCATCATGTATTGTATAGAAAACAGAGTACACTCCATCTGCCAGAAGAGTGGTATCCAGCACATAGAGGTAGGAGCCGCCTCCCATCTGCTCGTTGTCCAGCACAACTGTGCCGGTCCCGTTCGTTACGTTGATGGTCACAAGGGCAATTCCGCCTGGGTCGTTTGCATCAATTAGGAAGGTGTAAATCCCGCTCACATATCCTCCATCGGCAGGGGTGCTGATAACTGGCATTTCCGGGTCTGAGTTGTCCACATAGACAGTCCTCTCCCCTGTGACGGCTCTGCCGTTGTTGTCGGTTGCCCTGAATTCAAGCAGATGTGTGCCATCAGCAATGACTGTGGTGTCCAGGTCTTCCTGGTACAAGGGAGCAGCAATCGCATCATCCACTGCAACCCAGGCTCCGCCATCAATTCTGTATTCGACACCAGCCAAGCCTGCGCTGTCATCTGCATTGACCTCCAGCAGATAGGCATTGCCTTTTATGCTCGCCCCATCCAGTGGACTAATGATCTGCAGGGTCGGGTCTGTGTTATCGATGTTGAAATTAACAATCGCTCCAACTGTTGAAAGTCCGCCCTCATCGAAAGAGGTAGGTGTAACAGAGGAGGCGCCGTCTGCAAACAATGTGCTATCCACTGCGTATTCGTATAGTCCAGTTCCGGGATTGTAAGCTGCTACCACTGTGCCAAGGCCTACCATTGTCCCTCCAAAAGCGAACTCGCCCCTATCTACTCCGAGAATGTCATCTGCAGTTGCAGAGAATACATAGGTTCCTTCGATTGTCTCAGTGGCTCCAGGAGCTACTTGGGCTACTGTGGGAGCAACGTTGTTAATGATGATATCGATGGATGTCTGGGTGATTCTTCCGCTCAAGTCGATTACCTGAGTATTCAGAATGTGTGCTCCATCAGCATGTAGCGTGCTATCCCAGTTCTCGGTGTATGATGGGTCCGCTATTACATCATCTATGAGGATCCAGAGGCCGCCGTCAATGTTATACATCGGATAGGCTAACATGAATACTTCATTGGCAAGAACCTCGATAGACACTGACGCGCCTGAGACCACTGCTCCATTTACTGGAGTGAAAATCAGGATGAACGGGTCCGTGTTGTCGATGTTGAAATCGATGGCGGCCCCGCTGGTTGCCACGTTCCCGGTCTGATCTGTTGCTGTTGCCATCACAGTACCAGCTCCGTCATCATAAAGCGTGGTATCCACTGGATACTCGTAAAAGCCGGTAGCAGGGTTGTAAAAGGCATCCTTCACACCCAGCGACGAGAGGTTCTCACCAAAGGTGAATTGCACCGAAGCAAGGTCGTATACAACACCGGCTTGTGCCTGGAACACGAAGTTTCCAGAGATGTATTGAGCTCCGATCGGAGAACTGACCAGGACAATCGGAGCCTGGTTATCGAATGAAAAGCTTGAGGCATCCGAGCTGTCCCCATTGCTGTTGCCTGCCTTAATCTGCACAATGTGAGTTCCATCATCGAATAGGGCTGTGTTCAGGTTGTAGCTGTAGTCGTTACCTGCTCCTGGTGTCATGGCACCCACAAGGATACCGTCCACCAGCACTTCCATCGAGGTTGCGCCGGACGCCGTAGCTTCGATGACCATAACACCGGAATAGATACCAGTAACTGGCCCTGTCATTGCAACACCCGTTGGGGGTGCGCCGCCGCCTCCGTTAGCGAAGTTCACGACCACTTCCTGCCGCAGGTCAATGCCGCCCTCTATGGCTCTGAATATGATCTTCCTCTGGCCGTCTGCGTAGGCTGTTGTATCGAAGTTGAGCTTCCACTCATCTGTTCCAGCACCACTTGGCCCTGTCAATGATTTCCAGGTCAGGTCGCCTTCTATCTTGAAGCCAACCCAGTCTGTTGAATCTGCGACCACATCGGATTTTACAAATACCTCGTAGCTGGACCCACTGACACTTCCACCATCCCCAGGTGTTATCACGTTCATGTAGGGCCCCCCAGTCTGAAGGTATGCCCAGCCCATCGCCGCATTGGTAATTCCATCACTATCATCGATTGCCAGGTCGTCCACGTTGGTCGTTGCATCCCAGAAATAATCAGTGCCGCCCTGATTGAACCTGATAAGGAACTGTATCTGATCCCCTGAAGCGAAATCATTGTCGTAATCGGCATCCCCAAAAATTAGTGGAAGGTCGCACGGGATCGCCATCTCGAACTCCCAGTGGCTGTTGACACCGTCTATGACATAGCCAGCTACACCAGCCCCGTCCTTGTCATCCGGAACAAGGGTATCATCTGCTGTCCAATCGATTGTGTCGCCAAGGTCATCTGCATAGCGATCTTCATAGGTGGTACCATCACCAGAAATGTACATGGCATTCTCGTCGGGTCCATCGATTACCCCATCCAATGGACCTCCTCCAGCCCCTCTTTCCTGATAGAGCACAAGGTAATCGTTTGTGTCATAGGTGTCATCATAGATTGCCATGCCCATATAGATAATCCCGTTGGTGGGATCTTCAATGAAGTACACTCTTGATTCAAGGTTGTTACCTGCAAAGTCGGTGAGTATTATTTCCTTGGACCAGGCTCCTTCCCAGCGTATGTCGTCGGCTATGTCTCCATCTACTGTAGGGCTACCGTCTCTTGCCCATGTGGTGTAAAGGTCTCTGTTAGAGGTTGGCACTCCCAGCAGAATATCTGCCCATGTTGAGGTGGTTGAGTCCAGGTAGGCATCGCCGGTATAATCCCACCATAATGTGCCATTTCCAACTAACGCAATACCAACCCGAAGGCAAAAGCCTATTTCATCTGTCGGAAGGACATCCAGATCCGAATCGTCCATAGCATCGATGTTGGCGTTATTCAGGGGCACTCTGGTTTCCCAGGTATAGTAACCCGAACCACCTGGTGTGTTCATCATATCGGTGCCAACACCATAGTTCATGTCTTGAGTATCATCCAATTCCCATGCTCCAGAAGAGCCATTCCAGAAATAGTCCTCAGCAGCTCCCAATGGAGATCTAATCATGTTCTCATTATTTGTCTCAAGGGACTGATCCCCATTGTAGTGGTCTCCATCATAAGCATCCCCCACTGGCTCGTTCCCCTCGTCAAAATAGAACTCCACCCAATTGTTTCCTCCATAGTTCTGGCCGCGGTAGCTCAGACTAAGATACAGATAATCGTTATCATTCATCAATAACAAGAAGGCATTGATATCGAGCCCTTCACCATCTGTTAGCACAATTTCCCTAACATATGCATCTGCCCATTCGAGTGGATCTGTGTCAGGATTCACCTCGCCATCAATAATTGGCGGAGTTGTGGTCTGATGGCTGTATAGCTGTAATGACTCTCCCACACCTTCAGGTACGTGCGCGCTGGCTTCCTGGCTTACAACAGATATGACCGCAAGGCCTGACATTATCATCAGGGCTGCAACAAATAATGTCGAAAATTTATGCTCTGGCTTGTTCATGGTATCAACTCCTTAATGGGTCTGTTTATCTGTGTATTCAGGAGACCCGTCTCTGAAGCAGATAAAAACGAGGCCTCATTTAATATTTATTGGGGCAGATGGTAATCTAATGGGAAAACAAGTCTATTGGGAAAACAAGTGGCGAATATGTTAGGAATGCTTGCGAAAATTCGAACACAGCATTATTTATTTAGGGCCAGCTTCCTTCAAGACCCAGCAGTGCTTCCTTGTAGTGCAGCCCACCAGTAAAGCCGCCTAGCCCTCCACTGGAAAGCACAACTCTGTGGCAGGGCACGATGATGGGTATCGGATTGGCCCCATTTGCGTTTCCAACCGCTCTACTGCTTCCTTCCTTGCCGATGTGCGCTGCCAACCATGCGTAGGAGCGAGTTTCTCCATAGGGAATGTCCATCAGACCATGCCAGACCGCTTGCTGGAAATTGGTGCCGATACTTAGGTCAAGGTCACGTTTTAGGTCGAAACTTGTGCGCTTGCCAGCAAAATACTCAGATAGCTGGCTCATGGCTTTTTCAAGCACAGGGCTCGATCTCTCCTCCAGCAATAGGTGCGCCTCCTTCTGGAACCGTTTCTCCCCAATGAACACGTTGGTGATCAAATCTTGGGTCCCGGCAATGAATATCTTGTCAACGGAGGTATCCAGGTAAACAAAGCTCTGGGCTTTTGTCATGGAAATGGGCATGGCTTGCTCCAAATATATAAGTATCCTGGGGGCCTGTGAAACCATTGTGTTGGAAACTATCGAGCCAGTAAACGATTCCGGAGATGAAGATAATTCCAGGGTGGTAGAAAGACCCAGAATGGAGGAGGGGAAACAGGTCATCCTTCTGAGCCTGAACGAAGATATTCAGGAATTGAAGGCTCTTGCTGAAAGCCTGAACCATTCGGTTGTCGATTGCTTCATCCAGAAGCGGCAGAAGCCAAACCCTAGGACCTATATCGGTTCTGGCAAGGCCGAGGAGATACGTCAGGCATTGACCGAAGACTCCGACATCGAGCTGGCGCTGGTGAATGGAAATATGCGCCCAAGCCAGTTGTTCAAGCTCAAACTCGCTCTTGGTGTGGAGGTATTGGACAGGACAAGATTGATACTGGAGATATTCGAGAAAAATGCCCACACTCCAGAAGCGCGCCTTCAGGTGGAACTTGCCCGCATTGAGTACGAGATACCGCTTGTCAAGGAGTCACTGCACCAGCTGAAGCTGGGAGAAAAGCCCGGGTTCCAGGCTGGCGGCGAGTATCAGATAGATTACTATTACGAGATGATCAAAACCAGAATGGGAAAGCTCAGAAGTGCCCTGAAAAGGATCGAGAAGGAAAGAGACCTCAAGCGCAGGCAGAGAGGCAGACGAGGGTTCTACCAGGTCTCGCTGGTCGGTTATACAAATGTCGGCAAGAGCTCCTTGCTCAACGCGCTTACTGACGACCATATCTTGGTTGAGGATCGGCTATTTTCAACGCTTTCAACCACAACTAGAAGGCTTGAAGGGCTCAGGCGTCAGGTGCTCCTTACCGATACTGTGGGTTTCATACGGAACACCCCACCCACCCTTCTGGAGGCATTCCATTCAACACTGGAGGAGAGCTATCTTGCAGACGTGCTCCTGATCGTGCTGGATGTCACAGACCCTCCATACCTTGCCCTGGAAAAGCTGGAGGTCAGCATGAACCTTCTCGGGCGTGGCGATTGCACCGCTCTGAAGGTATGCGTTCTTAACAAGTGCGATGCCGCTGACAGCCTAACGATAGAAAAAATGAGAGAAGCGATACTATCATGGCACAGGGTAGAAGAGCTAAGCGGAACTCTGGAGGTCTCTGCCAAGACCCAAGAGGGGCTGGAAAGGCTAATGGAAGAGATAGGGACCAGGCTTCCCGAGCTTGTTCAGATGGAGCTAACCCTCACCAATACCCCCAGATCTCAATCCCTTCTGAGCTGGTTGCATGACAACGCTGTTGTGGAAAAGGTGGAGTATGGCGCTACGGACACGGGCGGGCCAGGAGCGAATTTTGGGATCAAGATCTTTTTGGAGTGCGAGAAACGAATGGTTGGTGAGATCCAGAAGAAGGCTGGTCAGGTGGATAAAAAATGGTAACAATGGGTGTTCTTAGGTTGTGAGTGCTCTCCCTTGAGAAACCTTAATGTAGCTTTACTCCATTTCCTCATTGGACGGTTTCGGGGGAAATAAATGAGCGAATTTCAGGTACATCCAACTTACATCGAGAATTTTGACAAGGAGATAGGCGGGGGCATTCCCAAGGGACACGTGGTACTTCTTCAGGGCCAGCCAGGCACAATGAAGTCCACATTGACATATCACATCCTCTACAACAATATCCTTAAAGGCGGAGCCAAAGGGGTCTACATCACTCTGGAGGAGTCTGGCGGCCAGCTAATAGCTTCGATGAAGCGCCTTGGATATACCGAGGACCTAGGCGACCTTCTTATAGGCGACATTAGCAAGCTCAGAGAGGATAAGAAAGAGGATGAGAGCTCTACTGACTGGATGGAGTTGCTGACAAAGCATCTGGAAAGTTTCACATCCGGCCCTGGTGACCACATCGTCGTCATTGACTCACTACCAGCACTTTACTCGCTACAGAGCACGAAGAAGACAAGAGCTAGCATATTCCATTTCATAAGACTGCTCAAGTCTCTTCCCACCACCTCCATTCTGATATCAGAAAAATCGGATATGGGAGACGGCGCCTTCAAGATGGACATCGGCTTCCTTGTGGACGGCATAATAGAGCTGCGCCTCGTAGAGATGGAGGAGCTGGGTCTGAAACTGCGTATCCTCTGCACAAAGATGAGGCAGCAGCGCATCGGCAGGAACTTCTTTGAGCTAGACTACAAGGACAACAGGTTCATTTCGGTCAGGGTCATACCCAGGTCGAGCAACTAGAACCAGGATAAAAGTTATGGAACCTGGGTTTAGAATCTAAGCCTAGAACCTAAGCCTAGACAATAAGGCTAGATAATTTGGCCAGAGCAATAATCCCAGAGCAATAAGCTCAGAATATGTGCACAGAGCTACTAGCAGGTTAACGCTACACTATGATGAAATCTACCCAACTGAGCGCCAGCATCCCAAAGGCGCTATGATGCCGATCTTGAGTTCTGAGTGTGCGTTCCACCCATTCTCAGAGTGTTTCCCTAAGCAAATCAATCATGTCTTTTGTTGTGTACCTGACAAGCAAATTCTGCTCATCAAAATCTCTATCTTCACTCCAAATCCCTTCAGTCTTACAGGCCAGGCCAACTGCAAGAAATGTAGCATCTTTTAGGTCAATATCCCTCATAGCCTCTTCAGCCATGTCCATATAATTTATGAAATCCTCTTCGTCTATTAGTTCGACTCTCCCTAGCAGAGTAGATAAGGTAAGGTCAAATTCTTTTTCGGTCTGCTTGGCTTTTTTGATAAGATATTCTCTGTATTTTTCAATCTCGATGACAAGAAAACCCGGTGCAACAAAATCAAATACCTTGCTCAGAGTGATGATTCTGGAGGTGGAATTCTTTATGAGGCCAGCCATTATTCGATTTGAATCGATGACCAACTTCATGAGGATTGCTTCTTTCGATAATGGTCGTATATTCCTTTCTTGACGTTTTCATCCAGCTCCATTATATCTTCTTCGGTAAGCTCACTGTTCTGGGTCAGAGCATCCAGAAGATCGAGCTTCTTTGCATATTCCGATATAGCTCGCCTGGCAATCTCGCTCCATTTGATCTCGCCATGCTGTTTCATGATGCTGTGGATGTCCTCTGATACCGATAGTGTTATGTTTGGCAAGTTCTCACCGCACATAACTATGTGAGTTCACATATATATTCATTTCTAACGCCATAATCCAACAAGGTTGCGGTAAGTATTGACGGTATCTCCTGGATATTCAATACCAACTCCAAACTGAGAAAGGGCTTGGCCTCGGGGTTGGAGATATGAAAATAGCACACTTCATTGAGGAATACGCTTACCTTACCATATAAGACACTGGGGTTGGTTGAATTGCCCCATCTCCTAGAGCTTCACAACAGGATGCCTGTAGAGCACAAGTGAGACCACCACATACCAGAGCAATGGGAAGAACATCATCGGAATTATCCAGACCCCGAGGTTGTCCAGCAGGAACAGAGGCGTAATGAGCCATGTGAGAAGCAGGTCCTTTACAATGAAAGTGGTCCATCCCCTGCGGGTGTGCCTGCCCAGCATCTTTGATACCATCAATAACTGTGTTGGTATGACTATCCCTGCGACCAGAAGCAGGTAGAGCGGTAGGCCTGGCACCACGAAGTGA
>JAUVCJ010000177.1 GCA_030595765.1 Thermoplasmatota archaeon
ACAAGAAAAAGCAACTCTGGGACTATGACTCGGTCCTTTTCGTGAACGCATTTGGCCTTACACAGGGACCTGAAAGCATCACACTGGGTTTCGAGCATTCAAAGCTCAGATACATGTATGATCAGGAAGGCATCAATAAAAGGCTCAGTCAGATGCATAAGGAAGCTGCCAGTGGGAAAGAGCTGGTGTTCATAGAGGGCGGCAGGTCGCTTGCTCATGGCGCTTCTCTATACCTTGACCCCTTTTCGGTATCGCAGCAGCTTGGAGCTCGCCTTGTTCTTGTTCTGGCTGGTAACGAAAGCACAATCGATGACCAGGTTGCCCATGTCAGAAGACATATCGATACCTCGAATATTGACTTGGCAGGTGTGATAATCAATAGGGTAACAAACAAGGACGATTTTGAGAGTTCTTACCTTCCAGACATATTGGAGGCAGGCATCCGGGTGCTTGGTGTCATTCCAAAAATCCCGGAGTTAGAGTCGTACACCATTGGGTTTCTGGAGGATGTTTTGTTTGCCAAAGTAATTGCTGGAGAGCAGGGCCTTGATAGGGTGGTAGAGAACGTCTATGTCGGAGCCATGTCAGCATCGGCGGCTTCGAAGGATCCCATGTTCAAGAGACCCAAAAAGTTGATCATAACCAGTGGGGATCGGAGCGACCTCATCCGGCCAGCACTTGAGAATGACACCTCTGGCATTGTCCTGACCAATAGCATTCTTCCTCCTGCCAACATTATAGCAGAGGCCACAAGCAGGAATATCCCTCTTCTACAGGTGCCATTCGATACTTTCAGGACTGCAAAGAAGATTGATGACATGGAAGTTCTGCTAACACCGGCTCACCCAGAGAAGTTGGAGATCCTGGCCGACCTTGTAAGGGATAATCTGAATATGAACTTCATTGAACATTGAATACCTCAACAGCTATTTAAGTTACAATTGGCAGTAATATGGAGATGTTTTGCTCTATATGCCTCAATATGGTGGAACAAAGGTAGATATATGTCTCAAATCAATACATATTTCAAGGTGAAGCAAATGAATACTAACACCTCCAAACAGGACCTGGAATACGACAGCATCTCGATATATCCAGGAGATTACAGCCGGGATACCAGAAGAAAGCTCCTAATGGCCATGAAGAAACTTGGGATCCATTTTGTCTATGAGCAATATGCCTAGATCGACTGTTCCAGCGCGGCTTGTGCAGCAGCGAGCCTGGCTATCGGCACCCTGAATGGAGAGCAGCTGACATCGTTGAGGCCTAGGTGGTGGCAGAACTTGACCGATTCAGGGTCTCCGCCATGCTCACCGCAAATGCCTATCTCGATGTCTGGCTTCACGCTTCTGGCCTTTTCCACGCAAATGCGCATCAGGTATCCCACTCCTTCCTTGTCAATGGACTGGAACGGGCCAGTTGCGTAAATGCCTTCTTTGACATACCTACCCAGGAACTTGGCTGAATCGTCACGCGAGAACCCACAGGTCATCTGGGTCAGGTCATTGGTGCCAAACGACAGGAAATCAGCCTCTCTGGCGATAGTGTCGGCGGTCAGGGCAGCTCTGGGAACCTCTATCATTGTTCCTACCTGATAGTCCAGTTTTCCACTGACATTGAGCTCGGTGGCAACCTTGTCCACGATCTCTTTTATCATTGTGAACTCGTTCACTTTCCCAACCAGCGGGACCTCGATCTGAATAACAGGCTTGATGCCCTTTTCCAGGACATTGAGGCCGGCCTCGAATATGGCTCTAGCTTGCATCTCATTGATCTCTGGATACACCACTCCAAGCCTGCAACCCCTGAATCCCAGCATCGGGTTGAACTCTTTGAGCTGGTCAATTGTGTCTTGAATGTTCTGTGCATCCATTCCCAAGGTCTTTGCCAATTCCTGGATGTCCTCTTCCTCTTTTGGAAGGAACTCGTGCAGTGGCGGGTCCAAAAGCCTGATTATCACTGGCAGGCCGTCCATTATCGTGAAAATATCTTCGAAATCCTTCCTCTGCATTGGCAGGAGCCTGGCCAGTGCTTCTTTGCGCTCTTCAAGGTCGGTAGCCATGACCATTCTCTGCATCCAGGGCAGCCTATCATCTCCGAAGAACATGTGCTCGGTGCGTGCCAGTCCTATTCCATGGGCTCCGAAGTCCTTTGCTATCTGCACTTCTTTTGGGACCTCGGCATTGGCCTTGACATTCATTGTTCTAAACTCGTCAGCCCAGCTCATAAGGGTGTCGAACTCCCCTCCTATCTTTGCCTCGATCGTTGGAAGCTTGCCAAGCATCACTTCTCCTGTGGAGCCATCGATGGAGATCCAATCCCCCTCTTTCACCTGGATGTCATGGGTCTGGCTATTGCTCATTTTAACGTTGTTGACCTGAAAATATCTCTCATTCTCGTTGACGTTGATCTTTTCGCATCCTGCAACACAGGATTTTCCCATGCCCCTTGCAACAACTGCGGCATGAGAGGTCATCCCACCTCTAGCAGTCAGTATTCCTTTGGATACATGCATGCCATGAATGTCCTCAGGCGATGTCTCTGTCCTTACGAGTATGACCTTTTCATCTGTGTCTTCAGCCAGCAGAACTGCCCTGTCCGAATCGAATACAACCTTTCCTGAAGCTGCGCCTGGAGATGCTTTGAGGCCTCTTGCAATGACATTCCGTTCAGCCTTTGGATCGAACATCGGGTGAAGCAACTGATCCAGTTGTGCTGGCTCCATCCTGAGAATGGCCTCTTCTTTGGTTATCAATCCCTCATTGACCATGTCAACAGCCGACTTGACAGCAGCTTGAGCGGTCCTTTTGCCGTTCCTGGTCTGAAGGATGAATAGCACTCCAGATTCGATCGTGAACTCAAAATCCTGAATGTCTCTATAATGGTTTTCCAGGGTCTGATAGACCTGCTTAAGCTCCTCAAACCGTTCTGGCATGTCCTGCTCCATTTGATTGATGGGTTTTGGAGTTCTGATGCCAGCTACTACATCCTCTCCTTGGGCATTGATCAGATACTCTCCAAAGAATTCTCTCTCGCCTGTGCTGGGATCCCTTGTGAAAGCCACCCCAGTTCCTGAATTCATGCCGATATTGCCAAACACCATGGACTGGATATTGACTGCGGTGCCGATATCATGGGGAATTGAGTTCAAGAGCCTGTATTTGGCGGCTCTTTTGTTATCCCATGAGTCAAAGACCGCCTTAATGGCCAGGTCCAACTGTTCTCTGGGTTTGCTTGGAAAGTCCTTGCCGGTCTTGGTTTTTACAAGTTGCAGATACTCATCAACCAGCTCCGAAAGTGCAATTTCATCCAGGTCGGTATCAAGCTGGCATCCTTTCTCCTTTTTCTTGGATTCGAGTAATTCATCAAAAAGCTTCATTGGGACACCCAGTACAACGTCCCCGAACATCTGGATGAGCCTGCGGTAGCAGTCAAGTGCAAAGCGGCAGTCTCCTGACCTTTTTGCCAGTCCCTCAACAGTTTCAGAGTTCAGGCCTAGGTTGAGGATGGTGTCCATCATACCAGGCATGGAAATGGCTGCGCCTGAGCGCACTGAGACAAGTAGTGGATTGTCGGAATTGCCAAAGCCCTTGCCAGATGTTTCCAGGGCCTTGATGGCTTCCAGGGTCTGGTCCCAAAGGCCGTCAGGGTAGGAGCCGTTGCCAGCCCTGTAAGCGTTGCATCCTTCGGTCGTTATGGTAAAGCCGCCTGGCACATTGATGCTGTGATTTGTCATCTCAGCAAGGTTGGCACCCTTTCCACCAAGTAGAGATTTCATGCCAGCATTGCCTTCATTAAATGAGTAAACGAATTTTTTAGTCATGGAACAGCCTCCAATGTATCTTGAAGGTTAACGCAACCGATGTATTTAACCAATGCTCTTTGATGCAGGTTAAACTAGGGCTCACCGGTTGTTTGAGTATGTTTTCAAACGAGCAAAACTCATATTATTTAAGAAAATGGCGAGGCTCCACCAGAAGGCGTTAATCGAGCCACCCATAACCTTTCCCACGATGTTCAATACGGGCAACTTCGATTACGTTTTTATTGATGCCGTAAATAATACGGTAACTTCCAACTCTTAATCGATAAAGGTCTTCTCGATCATCAACGCCTTTGAGCTTTTTGATATCCATTCGTTTTGACCCATCACTTAGTTCAATAAGGGCTTTCTTAACCCTCTTTTGAAGGGTTGTAGAAAGCAATTTATATTCTTTTTGAGCCCTTGGAGACAACAAGATGGTCTTGGCCATTATAACTCATCCAGGCTAACCCAGTTTTCTTTATTGTCAAGAATTTGATATGTTTCTCTCATGAATTCAACATATCTTGTCCTATCGATCAGGTTAACGATAATTTCGTTATAAGTTTCACCTTTGCGCCCAAATGACTTGAGTAGGTCTCGCACTCCCATATCGACCTGGATGGTGGTAGTTGTCATAGTATCCATATAGTGACTATGGTAGCCATAGTACTTATAGCAGCGCTTTCTACTCGTCGCTGGGGGGCGCCATTCATTTATATTGATCAAAAAACGATAATTGCTGCCCAGATATTCTTATTTTTGCTAATTTATTATAGATTCTTGAATATCGGTAAGCCATGACAAAGCAGACTATTGACAGCCCCAAAGGGAGATAAACAAGGTAAAACCAATCTGCGGTAGTGAATGTTATATCTTCAATTGGTGGGTCAGTATCGCCAAAAGTATTCGCTGCGTTACCTGCTAGTGCCAATCCAGCAAATATTAACCCAGCGACAAAAAAATAACGCATATTATTTTCGCTGTTAGCTCACGCATTTATTTCCCTCAATGTATTTTGAATGGCGCCTCTCTTAAGTCACGTACCCGCACAGATGAGCGCCTAAAGGCGCTCGGACTCAGAGCTGACGCAGCCAGCACTTGGATAAAGTAATTGCTTCGCTCAGGCATAAAGCCTTCGCCTCGCAACTTGGCTGCGGTACTCTGGCCTCTGGCCAGCGTGCGTCGCTTCACTCCGCACTTGTTCGCAACGAAGTATCATTGCTCACAGCGTTCCTCACTCAAGCGAGGTATCAGCCCAACCCTTCCGCCAGCGTGCAT
>JAUVCJ010000013.1 GCA_030595765.1 Thermoplasmatota archaeon
AGGCGATGAGTATTTATTGGCCGGAGATAATCAATGTGTTGCATGTACTGGACATACATGCAGGGGAAAGTCTGCACTTTAGACTTTCCCCACCTACCTTCATGGAGATACGGTAGCCTCGCGGTTATACTTTATAAACCATAAAAAAGAAGAGAAAAAAGAACGATGATAGCGAATGAATATCGGGAGAAGGTTATTATACCAAATTCAAACATCCAACCTTGAGGAGAAGCATGAGCGATAGCGACTTTTTAAATATCAGCCAGATGAAAGATGGAGACCTTGTCAAGACACGCCTTGTGGTCCGGGGAAAGACCCCGCCAAGAAACTACAAGCACAAACCAGGCAGGTATTTTTTCCTGACAGTTGGAGACAGTTCGGGCCAGATGCAGCTCAAGTACTGGGGCGGGCTTCTTGAGGAAAAGACCATGAAGTTATTCAATGAGCTAAAGGTAGGAAACGTTCTGGAATTGGAAGGCGAGGTTGCCATTGACAAGTTCGACAACACCCTTGGATTGACACTGACCGAGGGCACGAGCCTGTTGAAGATAATGAACAAGCTGGAGTTTAATGGCAACGACTTTCTTCCAAGGACCATTTGCGATACAAAGGCCATGGTGGACAACCTCAAAGACTTGCTTGTGGATGTAGAAAACCAGTATCTAAGAGCTCTGCTGGAGTCCTTCTGGATGGACATACAGTTCGTTGAGGAACTTCAAAGGTCACCTGCCTCTGTGATGCATCACCACAATCACATGGGCGGCCTTCTCGAACACACACTGAACGTAACCAGGACATGCACAAATATTTGTAGACAGTATTCTGACCTGGATAGGGATCTTTTACTAACAGGAGCATTCGTTCACGACCTTGGAAAGATGGAGAGCTATGTTGCCGACACGACCATTGATATGAATGACCAGGGCAGGTTCCTTGGGCATCTTACATTGGGCCTGCGTATCCTTGAAAAACATATCCAGAGCGTTCCTGACTTTCCCCAGGTGCTGACAATGAAGCTCTCACATCTGTTGATGTCACACCATGCTGGCAGGGAGCGCAATGAGACGAGTGCCCCACGCGGCCTTAAGATCCCAGAAGCATCGGCTCTGTTCCATGCAAACCTGATGGATGCAAATGTGGCAGAGTATCTTGGGCACGTAAAAGACCAGGCTGGCCTTGAGGATGATTGGCTTTACATCAGGGAGATCGGCAACGAAGTCTATCGAAAATAGAGCGCGTGTATCAGAGATCCAGATGCGCCATTACCCTGGCCAGTACAAACTCTCGCTCCAGTGAGCTTAAGAAATACCCAAGCTTTGGACCCTGCTTCTTCCCAACGAACAGGCGATAGAGCAGTGTAAACGCTTTCTTGGTAGCTAGGCCTTTCTCCTTGGAGGTATCGTGGATGGCAGTGTGTATCTCAGATGCAGTCCAATCCACCTTTTCCAGCCTAACTGAGAGCGCTAAAAGATATTCCAGCTGGGCCTGGTCCAGCTCCATAGCCGGTGCCTCCTGTTGTAGAGAGAATTTGACCATGTCTGGAGCAAAATTATTCAGCCAAAACCTGACAGCCTCTAGCCTGGCTTTGAGCCTGGCCTCATCCTTCTTACTGAATTCCCTTGCTGACGGACTACCAGCGGCACCACGTGTTAGGGTTTTAAGAGCCTCTTCCCAATCATTGGCGATCTGGGCAATGCTTACCATGTGCCGGTATGGAACGTGCGCCGGTTTGGTGTCAGGCATCTTACCATTCACCTGGGAGAGCACATATGCCCTTTCGAGTTCTTCAGCATCCGGGTCTGTAAGAGAATTCTCGAATATCCCGTCCTCGACCCTGTCGTACTCATCAACCAGGTTCAGAAGGCCTAGCCCAGGATCGAAATCCATGTGCTTGCCAGGCTTGTTGCGCATGATAAAGAAGCGGAAGACCTCAGGAGGTGTCATTGCCAGCATGTCCACTCCGCTCACGACCACTCCGCTGGAGCTTGACATCGCGCCCTTGCCCTTGAGCTGGATCCACTCATAGACCACTGGATGCGGAGCCGGAGTGTTCAGCACTTCCTCGATTATGGCCTTGCCAGTCTCATAAGAGCCCCCAGCTGCAGCATGATCCTTTCCAAATGGCTCGCAGGTTACCCCAAGATGCTTCCAGCGAGCAGGCCAGTCTATCCTCCAGGGCAGTTTGCCATCAGCCGTCCGTATGTCGGCTTTGCCAGAATGGCCGCAACCGCAGTCGTATCTGATGAATGGAAGCTCCATGCCGGTAATGGCTGGTGAGGAATATTTGAGACATCCACCACACTTGACTGTATAGGGAAACCAGTTCTCTGGAAGAACCCTACCAGTGTGGCTTTCCAGTATCTGACGGATGGCGTCTTGTTTCCCGATCACCTCTGCCACAATTCCAGCGTATTCTCCGTTTGCATACATCTGATGGGTCTGGAACACAGTGGGGTTCACTCCCATCTCCCTTATGCTTGAGAGGAACGGCTCAAGAAAATGCTCGGCATAATGCTTGTGCTCACCGCAGGGGCATGGTATCTCATAAAGAGGTTTATTGATGTGCTGGGTGTACTCCTTTGGATCCAGAAAGGGATAGACCTTCCGCAAGGGGTCTATGGTGTCTCCGATATAGATGAACTCCACTTCAAGACCAAGGTCGCTGCTTGCCCTAAAAAGGGCATCGCCAGTAAGTATCTCGCGCATGTTGCCGACATGGATGTGACCGCTAGGTGTGATTCCGGTAGCTATCCTGTGGCTGTTTCCCATTGAAGCGAGGCTCTTGGCCTCGACGTCGGCCCAGTGCATATCAATTCCCAGTCTATTGGACGGCTCTGGCTCTGATCATGGCTCTAAGCGGAATGCCTTCGACCACGTTCTCCGAGGTCTTGTTCACAAGGCACACTGCCAGAATTGGGTCTCCGCCCATATCCTTCACAGATACGATGGTGTGCTTCAGAGATTCGCCAGTGCTGACAACATCATCGACCAGCACCACTTTTTTGCCTTCTACACTTGCATAATTGGAACTGAACGTACCCTTGCCACCCTCCTTGACAGGCGGTTTGTAGATCGCAAGCTCGCTTTCGAGCTGCTCAGACATAAAACAGGCCAGGGGTATGCCGTTGATGGCAATTCCCAAAATGGTATCAAAACCATCGCCTTCGATCATGGTTTCCTCCATGACAATATCAGCAAGAATTCCTGCGGTCATTGCAGTTCTGTGACCAAGCACACCAATGGAACGCCATCCGATCTTAACGTCAGCAGGCATTTTGGACTTCTTACCCTTGATGTTCCTGGTCATTATCCAGGTAATGGTGTTAATGCTTAAATTCAATTCATCTCCAATTTCCGCCTCACTGAGCCCACTCTTCTTGAGCTCAAGAGCCTTCTTTGTCAGCGACTCAATAGTTGTCATCTTCCTGCACATCAACACGCGCATATATGATGGTTTTGCAGGTTTTGCAGGTGAGTAGGCCTACCACTCATTCTTAAGAAGATACACATGGTCGATGGAATGCCCCAGCTCTTTTGTATGCGGTATCTCCCAATCCATTACCAACGTGACGTTCAGGGGTGCTCCAAGCTCTGCAGGGTAGAATCTCTCATGATAACGGGCGCTGTCTATCACCATGAATGTGTAATCAGGCTGGGTCTGCTCGAATAGGGAGGTGCGATTCCCATCGAAGGGGTACAGTATGCCAGCGTAGTCGATTATCGGGTTGTCAGTGTAAAAACCGATGTAGCCCAGTTCGAAACAGGCAATGGTTGCGTTCTGGGGTATGTTCTCATTGATGTAGTCAGTTGCAAGTATGTATTGGTCAGTGCGGTTGCGCCAGTATTCCTTCTGGTTGAATGTGTAGTACACTTCATACGCCTGAAAGGCCACAAGCCCCACTACCAACAGCACGAAGAACACTCGCAGGAGCTTCTTGGCCTCTCCGACCGAGAATGGTTTGAAACCAGAGCGTGAGGCAAAGAACAGGATAAAACCTTCAATGCCCAAGAGCGTCAGTCCCAGATATGCAGGGAATGAGTATCTAAACGAGTAGATGGGTATCACTGAATAGAGCCCAAGGATGCCCAAAGAGTAGAGCACAACCGCATGGATGGCAGGAGGTGTGAACCTTGATGGGGCCTTACGTAGGATCCAGACCCAGAGAAGGAAAAGTCCGCCTAGACCAAGGAGCAGTGGATTGAAAAAAG
The DNA here is from genome assembly GCA_030595765.1 of Thermoplasmatota archaeon. Lineage (GTDB taxonomy): Archaea > Thermoplasmatota > Thermoplasmata > JAUVCJ01 > JAUVCJ01. The sequence goes on from JAUVCJ010000013.1 coordinate 4,210, forward strand.
CAGCGTTCTTGAAGCCCTCGCCAGAGATGGCCAGATGGTATTGGCTCCCTCCCAGGGTTATTGCGATGGTGTTACCGGCCTGCTGAAGGCTCTTGCCAGTGAGTGGGGTGGGGGTGCTTGTGCCAAATGTGGCTGACGACCATATCAGGTAGGGTACGACCAGTGCCAGAAAGAAAGCAGTGCCTAGACCCAGCACCAGCAGGTCCTGCTTCCGGATCCCTATTTTCTTTCTTTGCATCTCATTTTGCTCTTCATCTTGCTTCCTGTCTTGCTCCCCAGTTTGCTCCCCAACTTGCTCCCCAACTTGGTCTTCATCTTGTTTCCCAATTTGCTCCCCAAAGTGCTCTTGGTTTTGCTCTTCATTTTTATCGCCACTTAGCTCCCTGGCTTGAACAAACATATGCCAGAGAAGGGTCAGTATCAGGGCCCCGAACAGAATGAATGCCTCGTAGCGAACAAGAAAAGCAACTCCTGAAAGCAGGAAGGGAAGTGTTCTCTTCAGCAGGTTCTCGCTGCGGAACCAGATGGAATAGGTGTAGAACACCAGAGTTACCACGAAAAGGTTCATCATGGTGTCCATTCCGAACTGGGCATAGTACATTCCAAGGCCAAAGCTTCCCATGACCAGGAGGATGGCTAGAGCATAGTTGCGATCGACCAGGTGGGCAGCCAATCTGTGAGACAGCACATGGGTGCCAAAGAAAAAGAGCGACCCCCAGATATTGAACCACAATGGCTCCGGCCCGGTTAGGACATAGGACCCTGCCAGAAGGAGGGTGTAAAGCGGAGTTGATCCTGAAGAAGGAGAGCCTGGATTAAATGAGAAACCATTCCCGCTAGCCAGGTTCTGTGCAAATGTGCCTGCGATATAGGCATCGTCAGCGTAGTAGTTGCCGAACAGCATGGCTGAGATGCCAACGAACAGGGCTGATAGTATGTACGGAGAGTAGCGATTTAGTGCCATCCTTGAGTAAAGCTCGCCCAGTTCCATGCAAATGTGCAAGGTGAATCGGGTTACTTGAAGCTTTTTGGTAATTTAGTGGTAATTTGTCGTGTGCAAGCAGGGCCGGGTGCAAGTGGGGGTATTTATTTATACAGAAGGCTTGGTTCGAGAAATGAGGTCTAGGAATGGAAGATGAACTTTGCCCAAACTGCTCCCTGCCCATGATGGAAGAGGATGGAAACTTACATTGCCCAAACTGCGGTGATGATAACCATGGCGAGCCAGAACTGGACAGTTCAGATGCTTCTGAGGAGCAATCCTTAACAGATGACCCTGGTGCCCCTGACCCTAACCCCCCAAGCTGGGATGATACACCTCCTTTGCCCACGCCGCCTCCACCAGTGGAGCCCGCAGCGCCTGCGCCATACATCCCGCCTTCACAGACACCAAGCCAGACATCGTATTCATCTACACAAGCATACCCTCAAACATCAACTTCTGAACCAACTCGCTCATCTTATTCCCAAGCTGAAAGCGAGCCTGCCGAGAGCAAGAATAGGTCCAGGCGCTCTTCATCCAAGAAAAGAGAGCACAAGCACGGCACTCCCCTGGTCGGCCTGGCTCTGATGGGTGTGGGAATAGCAATGCTCATCACGATCATAATGGAGGCCTCTGCCATAAAAGGCGGCGGTACCAGCCTTGTTGGAGGAGCTTTTGGAGGTCAGGGAATCTTTTTCAATGCAATGATAGAGGACGTTGTGATATTCGGCATTCTCATCTACATGATAGGCAACATGATATCTGTCATGATGATGCGCTCCAAGAGAGAAAGGTGAAATGTCCAAGAGATGAGGGGTTTCTCATTTTGGAACTATCCTGCCCATAAGGTAGGCATCCGACCCGTCCTTGTAGTATCCATTTATCAACGACAGGGTGCTAAAGCCATATCGGGTGTAGAAAGCTATGCCAACGTGGTTGTTCACCCTGACCTCCAGAAACAATTTCTCTATGTTATATGCCTTGCATGAACATATGAACATCTCCATCATTGAGGAGCCATAGCCCTTACCACGGTTGGCTAGGTCGATCCCCATCAACAGGATCCTGGCCTGGTTAGCTTCGAGCCTGATAGGCAAGAGAAACCCCACCAGTTCCAGACCTTCCTGATATACGAGCATCCCTTCAGGCCATGAAACGTGTAGGCTCTGGAAGAGCGTTGGCTCATGCTCCTGTTTGAAGACCTCTCTAATAAGAGCTCTGGTTCGGGTCATGTCCCTCATTGTGTAGGGGCGGGGCCCTCCTGATACCGGCATCAATATGGGTTAACCCTGCAAAACCCTTTAACACTTGCGAAGAGATATTGCTGTTTGCATGAGCCAGGGAAATGTTCTGAGCCAGGACGGCAAGAGCCAAGATATTCAGAAAATGGTTCGGAGCCAGGATGATAAAGGCCAGCAACAACAGGTAGCAACGCGGAGTCAGAGCGATAAAGGCCAGAACAACAATATCCAGAATGTGCAGGTAGAAACTCAGAGCCAGAGCGATAAAGGCCAGATTGTCCAGGCAGCAACGCGGAGCCAGGACGGCAAGGGCAAGCAGATTCAGGAAATATTCTCACATCTTCATGTCAGGTATGACATGCTATCAACGGTTCTCAGCATGGGCCAGTATGGCTTGTGGGTGCGGTTGCTTGTCAACCGTCTTCCTAAAATTCGAGGCGGAAAATATCTCGATGTTGCAACAGGCACAGGGGAGTTTGCGCTGGAGATGGCAAAGCGTACTGACAAGGACTCCAGAACATGGGGCATCGACAATTCGACCCAGATGCTGGAATTGGCTCGTGCCAAGAAAGCAAGGCTCCAGCACGGCGCCAGGGTCAAGTTCAAGGCTATGGATGCTATGGCTCTCGAATTCGGTGAGAATTATTTCGATGGCATGACAGCTGTGTTCGGGGTCAGGAACTTTGCAGACCTCGATAAGGGGCTGGTGCAGATGTTCAGGGTGCTCAAACCTGGTAGCACCCTGCTGGTTCTGGAGTTTGATACGCCAGAGCCGAAGATCATTGGATGGCTATGGAAGAACTACTATCACCTGATGCTTCTCCCAATGGCAGGGCTTCTTGCTGACCGTGAGCCCTTCGAGTACATGTATCAATCCATAATGAATTTCCCACACAAGCAGGAATTCTGCAACAGGCTGATGGAGGCAGGCTTTAGCCAGGCAAGCTGGGAGGCGATCCCACCTGGAGTTGTCAACCTTTACACTGCAATAAAATAACACGTTCGGGTACAGATTATTCACCATCTGGCTCTAGCAGTCGAATTAATTCTTTTTCTGCAAAGTATAATATACAATGGCTTTCTTCGGAACCCTCCTGGATTGTGATCTCGTGACCTTCAAGCGAATAATGCTAGTCCGCCCCCTAAGCCGCTGTGGCTGGGGATACATGTGGGCACCGTTGGCCATTAACCTGGAATACATTGCTGCCTACATCGAGAAGGATGTTGAGGCCATCTCCATAGTCAACCAGGAGTTCCACGACACCGACATCGAAGAGGCTCTTGATGAGTTCAAACCCGATTTTGTAGGAGTAACAATGAGTGCTACCGAGCACGAATCCGGCCTTAAAGCCTGCAGAGCAGCAAAAAAGCGCGGTATAACAACAGCTGTAGGCGGGTTCAACCCAACTGCGCTGCCTGACTATTATCTAGAATTCCCAGAAGTGGACATGGTCATGTGCGGAGAGTCGGAAGGCACGATGAAGGACCTGGTAACCAGCGGGAAACCCGAGGGCATAGCTGGAATTAGCTATCGAGAGGGTGGAAAACCTGATGGAAAAGTGATACACAATGCCCAGCGGGTCCCTATCCATGACCTGGACTCCCTGCCCTTTCCTGCCAGGCACCTTCGTCTTGGTACCGAGTGCGACCAGTGGCTTAAAAGCGGATTAAGGCACATGGACCAGGTCCACACCTCCAGAGGTTGCTGGGGAAAATGCACTTTCTGCTGCGAACCCAGCATGTCACATTCCATACAGAGATATCGCCAACCCAAGCCTGTGTTCGAGGAAATAAAGCAGATATATGAGCTGCATAACAGGGAGCCATTGTTCATCCTTATAGGCGACCCACATTTCATGGGTGAGGCTGACAAGACCGAGGAATTGTGTGACCTTCTGATCAAAGAGGGCATGGACATTCATTTCACAGCCATGGTCAGAGCCGACACCATTGCAAAGAACCCAAGGGTCGTTGCCAAGATGGTCAAGGCCGGTGTCATTGGCTATTGCATGGGCTTAGAGAGCCCGAACATCAAAGACCTAAAAGGCACCAAGAAGGGCATCAGCAACAAAATTCAAGCCCAGGGTGTCAGAGAATTGAGAAAGAACCACGCCATAGCCGGCGGAACCTTCGTTATGGGACTGCCAGGACAGACCGAGGCCGACCTCTTGACCTTCCCTGAATATGCCAGGAAACTTGGGATGATCAACGCCGCATTCGCTGTAGCGACCCCCCAGGCAGGAACCGAGTTCTACACCGACATGGACCCACTCATCCACCAGAGAGACTGGACATTCTATGACCAGATGCACTCCGTGTTCAATCATGAGAACTTCCCTGGCGACCACCTGGAGCGCCTGCTTGCCCACAACCTAGGCCGATTCTACGCTCCTGACATATTCATAGATGACATGATCGAGTCCCAGTATCGTACCGACAAAGGCCGTAAGATCACCACATCGAGCATGATGAAATACCTTAATGACAGGCTGAGGTTCATAACAACCGTAGGTGCGGTCTACCGCCCTGAGGATGGACCTGAATATGGCAAGATATTCCTAAGAGCTCAAGCCAATCCATTCACACGCAAGCGCACCAAGAACATTGGGATCTCGAACATGATGGAGATAAGCGCCTTCCTAAAGGTGTTCGGCAACCAGAAGATCCAGGCTACCATGCACGACAACGGCAAGCCTTTCATCACATACGTTCTCAAGTTCTCTAAAGACAAGTTCGAGTACATCGATGCCACCCGCACTCCTCATAAGGATGCGACACTGGAGCTGGACGTTGACCTCAATCTCATGAAGATCGCAAAGGTCTCAAAGATGAAGGCCGTCATGTCACTGGTCGGACCCATATTGAAGCGTGGGCAGGCTCTGGTATTGTGCAGGCTTGTTCTGGCAGGACTTGCCAACCACATTGCAGTTGCAAAATCAAATAGGGTTGCTGGCCCAATGACGCTCCCAAAGGAGTACGCTGAGACTGGGATGACAATGAGCGGATGGGGCAACGAAAAGTACCTTAAATCGCTTAAAGGCCCTGCCCAACTCGCTGCTGAGGATGAATTGATGAGAAGAAAGCGGTAATTACCATTCATGTGGACTGGAAGCAATCTATCCATAACGATTACAAGCAAAAGCAGGATGAGTTGGAAAATGTCAGTACCAGAGCGCACAGACTGTGAAGTTACAGAACATTCAACCAGTAACGTGCCAAAAACAAGTATCGTGCCAGAGAGTACAAATTGTGAAACACCGGACCTTACATCAATTGAAAATGCGATCGAGACAAATGGGCTCTCAAAGATATTTGGAGAGCTTAGAGCTGTTGACAGTGTTTCTTTTTCTGTGCGGAAGGGTGAGATATTCGGATTCCTTGGGCCCAACGGTGCCGGCAAGACCACAACCATCAGGATGCTCTGCACCCTAAGCACCCCTTCAGAGGGGTCAGCATCGGTTGCAGGCCTGGATGTGGTCAAGCAGGACGGCATGGTAAGAGAGAAGATCGGCCTGGTATCCGAGAAGATGATAATGTACGACCAGCTCACAGCTTTTGAGAATCTCAGGTTCTTTGGCAAGCTTTACAACATTCCAAAATCGAAACTGGATCCCAGGATCAATGAACTTCTAGAGCTTGTTCACCTTGAGAAGTGGGCCCACAAACAGATAGGAACCTTCTCGACCGGCATGAAGCAACGTATCAATGTCATACGCGCCCTTCTGAACAACCCTGAGATATTATTCCTTGACGAGCCAACGCTTGGGCTGGATCCCCAATCTACATCCGAGATACGAGAGTTCATCCGGAACGTCAACACCAAGAACGGCACATCGATAATCCTGACAACCCACATGATGGTGGAAGCTGACATGCTCTGTGACAGGATCGGCATCATCGACAGGGGTAAGATCGTTGCCCTGGACACACCGGGCAACCTAAAAAAGATGATATCCAGTTCCGACGGCGAGGTCATGGAGTTTGACATAACAAATCTTACCAGTGCAATGTATGAGGCCATTCAAGAAGTGGATTGCGTCGATGCCATATCACAAAAAAGCGATACCCTGGTCAGGGTCACATGCAAGGGAAACGATGCTTTCGATAACCTAATTGACACCATTAGAGAGAGCAATGGCAAGATAAAAAGCGTAAAGAACCTTGAGCCGACACTTGAAGATGTATTTCTGCATATTACAGGCAGAGAGGTCAGGGACCACACATCAGCCAAGGTGAAGACATCCAGCGGAAGGCACGGACACATGGGTCGCCCAAAATCAAGGGTGAGGTGATAACGATGGCATCCAAAATTCTCAATCACAGCCTTGTCATCGCCCACAAGGACCTGTTGGAGTTCTCAAGAAGCAAAATGAGGCTGGTCATGCTGATAGTGATGCCTCTGTTCATGATGATAATGGTAGGGTTCATCTTTCCATCTGGCAGCAGCATTTCAGATGTGCCGCTGGCCTTTGCGAACCTGGATGATGGGGTGGGTAACGTATCACTCGGAGATGCATTCGGAACCCAATTCGAGGTTATCAACGACCAGGCCGGGCTTTTCGAGATAAGCCCAGGCCAAGACCTTGAGGACATGAAGCAGATGATCCGAAAGGGTCAGATAAGCGGCGGCATTGTAATTCCAAATAACTTTACCCAGACCCTATTAAATGGCGAGCAGGCCACGATAATAATAATCACAGACCAGTCCAACCCCCAGTTGTCCATGCAGGTGCAGGGTGCTCTGGCAGGCCTAGTAGATGCCATGGGCACAATGGCTGCAAACCAAGCTCTAAACACAACTTATGGGATCCCAGCAGGCTCCACCATTGCTATCATTGAACCATACACGATCGAAGTGACAGGCATCATACCAGGAGATCCAAGCTACTTCCAGTTCGTGGCACCTGGTATCATGGCAATGGTCGTGATGATGGCTTTGATGACCGGCCTGCCACATGCCATATCCTACGAGAAGGACATCGGAACCCTGGATGGCATGCTGGTGGCGCCTATCAAACGGACCAGTATCGTGCTGGGAAAGGTGCTGGCTCAGACCACGAGGGGGATGATCCAGGGAATGCTAATCCTGATCCTAGCCATGGTACTGTTCGGTGTGGTCCTATATGGCAGTATTATTCTGGTCATCGGCCTGATGCTGCTCAGCGTGTTCAGCTTTGTAGGCCTGGGGATACTTGTCACCTCGTTTAGCCAGAACGAGGAAACAGCCTCGATGATGATGATGTCACTGATGTTTCCAATGATGTTCCTTTCAGGAGTTTTCTTTCCTGTGGAGCAGATGCCCAGCTTCATGCAAACAATATCATCGGCTCTCCCAATGACATACGCTGTTAACGCCCTGCGCAAGGTCATGATATTGGGAGCGGACATCTCGGCAATCGGAGGGGAAGTCCTCATACTCATCGGATTCGGAATTGCCCTGCTAGCGATATCGGTCCCGATGTTCAAGAAGGCCATGTGCAAGTGAGTTCGAATCAATGGGCCGAATGTGCAAGATGGAACCTAAAGTATGTATAAGAAATGCCTTTTAATGGTGTAATAATTCTCGAAGTTTTCTGGCATCATAATAGCATTCCACTGCCCATGGCTGAAAAAAATATTAGCTGTAGTACTTAGTCGGCGCACTAGTAAGAAATGTCAATATCATCATCTGGAACACTTTCAACATAAGTTTCTATTTGATTATTGCCAACGATCTTATTCTTGATTCCTTTTTTGAATGAAGAAGCCACATCAGTGCCTCTATAACCAATCAAGCACCTCTTCCCCCAATTAGTTCTAGCTATGTTTGGGAAGCGTATGGAAGTGGTGTACCTAAATAACAAATAAGAGCCCAGAATGATTAGGAATATACTCAGGTATTCAACATATGCGCTCGAATCTCCTAACAATCCACCTGTAGCGCTGTATAGCCACTCATCCTTAATTTTGGAAAGCCACGACTTGGCTATGGTACGAGCAATTAAGAGAATCAAGAAAACCATAAACGGGACCATCATTATCGTTTTTACCATTGCAGTCCTAGCCGAATCATCTATATTTTGGGCCTGTTTTTTAACAACATCCGCATCATGTTTCATATATGAGTAACTTTTTCCAACGCCTAAGGCCGAAATAACTGTATTAACAAATAATAACGTGGTAATAGCCCATAGGGCAAATGCTTCTAGAACTAAAGATTCACTTAAGCCTTCATGAACCGAAAATGGCGTGAGAACAAGGCCACTGATTAACACACCAGAGAAGAATATTCCCATCGCCAATATAAATCGCTTGTCCTTGTAATCATCCTTAGCCATTTTTGCCTCGGCCTTATCACGATATCTTTGCCACAGCCATATTACAGGAAGGGCAATTAGAATACCCATAACAATGAAAAAAGTTCCAATAAACTGAATTATTTTGACTATGCCACTTATTTTGACTATATTGCTTAATTTTTCTGGAACAGGCTCTTCCATTATCCATTCACTATCTTTCATGCCTTCAGATATTAATCCATTGGAGGTGACATTGTATTCTAGGACATCTAGGCTTCTAATTGGTGGAGCACCAAAAACCGGCATGTCTGCATCCTTATTGTAGAATACAATATACCATTTATCAGAATAGGGTAACTCGATTCTTTCGCCATCAAGTCCAGACGAATCTAAAAAAGTAAATTCTGCTTCGCTATAAATCTGCCCATCGCTATTATTCCAATCCAAATAAGTCTGATTATCAAATATATAAACATCCAGCACACCAGAGTCACTATCTAAATAAGCAGGGATATCTGTAAATGGTGTTACTGAAAATGTGAGATTAATGACCATGTTTTCCATTTTCTCTGTTGTGATGAAAACATGCTCTTTTCCATCAATAAGTTGATCGACGACAGTAAAATCTGTTTGCGTTATATTATGTGTGTTCCCTAGTACGTGATCGGGGTCGCTACTTACTCTGTCATCACTATTCATGGCAGCATCTATTAATTGAGTAGAACTAACGATAAGTATACCCACTATAATAATAGGCAAAGCTATCCATTTGAAAATTCGAATTCCAAATATTTCAAATATTCTCCATCCAGCGAAGCCTCTCGTTATCCCCAAGCTTGTCCCTCTATTCCAAGGCAATGAATAATCCATTATTAATAATTATGTTCTCTTTTGATGCAATATTCCAGACCATTTTTCTTAATCATCTCGACATTGACTAGTATGGCAAATGAGGTTACATGGCTAACTAACAGCCATTACAATGCATTTTCTGTCGGCTAGTTTATCTCATCACATATAAGCTGAATAGTTTGCGATTAGAAATTAACTGCCAAGCCAATGGTACCAATTATACTAATAGTGAGGCAGCATCAAAGTAGCTTTGAGCCCTCAGTAGGCCTTGGAGTCTTTATCACCATGAAGCGCACCCTTTTGTCGCTCTTATTATGGAGGTTATGGGGAATTCTCGCCGGGCTTTCGATTAGGGTGTCGGTCTCAACTTCCAGCATCTCATCACCGATCTCCACCGTGCCTGTACCCTCCAGAACATAGAACAGCGCATCCACTGGAGTTACGTGCTTGCGCAATGACTCTCCTGGCTCCAGAATGATATGCATCACCTGAGCGTGCTCAGTGTCTGAAAGGGCTCTTACATCCACACCATGGGGTGTTTGCTTCTCTTCTGCATCTTTAACTTGAACGTGTTTCATTTTCTACTCCTCCTTTGGATCATTACTCTTTTTTGAATCGTTGTTATCCTTGATAGCTTTGCCACTTCCATACTTTACCCCATCTACAGGGCAAACATCCACGCATCTATTGCACAGATAGCACTCATGCTTTGAGGCGCCCCTTCCTGCCGATACAGTGGGGCAGACCTTCTCACATTTGCCGCAATTGATGCAGCCATCTGTTCTGGCGTACTTGGTCAGGCCCAATGATGCCGCAATGGACAGGATGAAGCCATAGGGGCAAGCGAACCTGCAAAAAGGCCGATAGAGCGAGGTGGATGCTGCCAGTATTGCTACGAATACGAAAGTAAAAAGCACAACCTCAGTGTAGAAGAACTGCTTGATGCCAATCAGCGAGAGCAAAGATGTGGACAATATAATTGCCAGCATAAGGAACATGCCAAAGCTTATTGCATGTATCCCGAACTGGACTTTATTGCTCCCGATGCGTAGCTTCTTGACAGGAACCTCGTATGCCAGCTCCTGAATGGTGCCTATTGGGCATACATACCCACAATACACCCTTCCAAATACAGCGGTTAATACTGAGAAGAGTGCAAAGATGATGACTATCATCATGACCGGGCCTCCCAACGAGGCTGAATCGCCTAACACCAGGGCTTGAAGCTGTATGGGCAGCATGGGTGCGAACAGTAGAAAACCCAGAGCAGTAGAGGCCATGAGCATGATTATCCTTACCTTGCCGGTCATCTTACCCTTTTTAAGCAGAAGTAGCGCAACAGCGAACAGCACGAATCCAAGGAGCATCCCTACCGTTTTCGGAACCATATCCAGAACCATCTTTATTCACCTCCCCATCTAATAAGGTCTTCAGCATTTTTTGCCAGAAGGTTAATCGTTATCTCGGTGGACCTAAGCTTCCATATTTTTTCTGGAGCACCACCGCCCTCATCCAGGTATCCGCTGACCTCAATGATGCCAGCATTCTTCAGCTCTGAAAGATGATAATAAAAGCTTGAACCTGTGACCGTTTCACCCCTTTTTGCAAGGAATTTCTGTATCTCGTCTGTGGTCTTCTCACCGTTCCCGATGTGTTCGACAATGAGCCATCGAGTGGGAAAGCGTAAGGATCTTACAACATCACGAAGCGGTATCCATATCCCGGGCGGGTTACCTGGAGGGCAAATTTCTTTCTTTGAGGTCATAGCAATCACCGTAATATTCCAATCGTTTACTGTAATATTCCAGCGGAGTATATATATTTTTCCTCGTTACCGTTATATTGCTTGGTCGCCTCTCTCCTGCTAAGGTGTTATATTGGACGGAACTGAGAAAGACCCAGAAAAGCGCAAAGAGCTACTCAGGAACATCATTCTTGAGCTACATGATGGAGCTACAGTGGAAGAGGTGAAAGCCAAATTCGTGGATGCTGTTCGCGATGTATCCCACCAGGAAGTAGCTCAGATGGAGCAGGACCTAATTGAGGAGGGGATGCCTGTGGAAGAGGTAAAAAAGCTCTGTGATGCTCATGCCGCGGTCTTTAAGGAGGCGCTGGAAGCTCAAAATACACCTGACATGACACCAGGCCACCCTGCTCATACCCTGAAATTGGAGAACCAGGCAATACTGTCCGCTGTTAACGCCATGCGAGCCGCACTTCAGTTCCATGACCAGGAAGGACAGAGCCCTGGACCTGAAAATCAGAAGACTGGAGGCCAGTGGATAAAGGCTCTAGAAGAATTGCCAAGCCTTAGAGAAGTGGAAAAGCACTACCTACGAAAAGAGAACATACTGTTCCCATATCTGGAGAAGTACGGATTCTACGGCCCATCCAAGGTGATGTGGGCAATTCATGATGACATACGTGCCGCCCTAAAGGAATTGGATGCATCTTTAAGAAATGGAACTGCCCCTGACCTGGAAAAGACTGAAGAAGCACTTGAAAGCATGGCCCAGATGGTTGGCAAGGAAGAGAACATACTGTTACCAAATCTTTTAGAGAAGCTTACAGAAGAGGAGTGGGTGGATGTGCTGGCTCAAGAAACCCAGATAGGCTACACCCTTATCCAGCCAGGCTCGGAATGGAAACCCTCAGAAAAGGATCCTTCAGCAGTTGGGGTTTCTCTAACAGACAATGCCTCTCCAGTGCCGAAAGCACCACCGTTTTGCGATGAAGATGACCCGTGTGGGGGCTCTGAAGATAAAAAAGAAGGCGCAGAAGACATAGAAGAAAAGATAGAGACCACTATTGATTTACAGACTGGCAAATTGACACCTGAACAGGTGAACCTGGTCCTACGACATCTACCCTTTGACATCACCTACGTTGATGAGACGAACAGGGTAAAGTACTACTCCGAGGGAGACAGAATATTCCCGCGCACCCCTGCCATCATCGGCCGTGAGGTCCAGAACTGCCACCCACCAGCGAGTGTCCACATTGTTGAGCGCATTGTCAACGAGTTCAAAGCTGGCACCAAGGATGTAGCTGAGTTCTGGCTACCCATGAACGACATGCTGGTTCACATCCGATACTTTGCAGTAAGAGACGACAATGGCAAATACCGCGGCGTAGTCGAGGTCAGCCAGAACATCGCACCGCTAAAGAAGATCGAAGGCATGAAGCGGCTGCTGGACTGGGAGTGAGGAGCCTAATAGATGAAGAAGTTCAGGATCATCGACCCAAAGCTTGACCACCATGTCGGGCGCTATGCATTCCAATGTCTCCTGGCTACTTTGGTAATTCTAGTAGTACTTCTGTTCCTTGATATCGTTGAGCACACAGCCCTCATTGCCACATTGGGTGCCAGTGTTTTCATTGTATTCACAATGCCAAAGGCCTATTCATCAGGTATGAGGCCATTGCTCGGAGGTTATCTTGTTGGAATTACTGTTGGGTGTTCCGGCTCCATCCTAGGTCAGTTCCCGGAGATCACGTCAGTATTTCCCTCGGTAAGGGCGGCTCACATCGTTTTTGGCGCCTTTGCTGTAGGCATTGCGATATTCCTGATGACAGTTACAAATACCGAACATCCTCCAGCGGCAGGTATGGCTCTGGGTTTGGTCCTTAATCAGTGGGATTACACAACTATCATTTTCATATTTGGCGCAGTTGGCCTACTGGCTCTTTCAAAAAAGATGCTCAAACCCGTGCTGATAGATTTGATGTAAACGAGTCTTTTTCTTTGGGCAATTTACTGCGCTGGCTCGCCCTCGCAAAGAAAAACACTCGGGAAAAACAAACTCGGGCTAGCCTGCTCGGAAATTGAAAAATTAAAGAGAGCCACCGGGGGGAATCAAACGAGTCTTTTTCTTTGGGTAATTATCTGTGCTGGCTTGCCACACCGATAGCCAATTTGCGCAATAAACTGCGCAAATTATGAGGTTTTTGCGCAATTGACTGCGCAAATTAGAAATAGACCTTTGCTCAATAGAAGGAAATATGACCTCGCGAGATGTTCTACTGGACGTTATCGAAGGCGCAATAGATGAGATATCCAAAGAGACCATCCACCCGAGGGAGACCTTTGCAGAGATCGAGAAGAGCCTCCTAATGGAGGAAGTGACTGTCATTGAGGGTGTGAGAAGATGTGGAAAGACATTCATTCTATTTCAGTTGCAGAAGGCCAACAGTGGCATCTACATCAATTTTGAGGATGAAAGGCTTTACGGCTTTCGAATAGAGGACTTTGAAAAACTGCTGGATATTGCCCTTGAGAAGAAGAGTAAATTGTTGCTGATGGATGAGATCCAACATGTTAGGGGCTGGGAGAAATTCGCGCACCGGATACATCGGAAAATGAAGATCGTTGTTACTGGGTCGAATTCTCATCTGCTTTCGTCTGATTTCTCTACCGCTCTAACAGGCAGAACAAAAAGCTTCAAGCTCAGGCCTCTCTCGTTTACCGAATTCAATAGCTTTAGAGGGCTTAAACCCAGTAGAGAAGGCCTTCGGGATTACCTGACCGTGGGGGGATTTCCCAGGATCGTACTGACAGACGACTCATCCCTTTCAAAGGAATACCTCAACAGGATAATCTATCGGGATATCCTACCAAAGGAGAATCTCAAGCATCCTGAAGCACTAAAAGGCATAGCACTTTTCCTGCTCTCCAACGTGGGTAAGGAATTCTCCTACCGCTCATTGAAAACCGTGTCTGGAATTAAACACGAGGGAACTGTCAAGGAATACCTGGGTATGCTCAAAGATGCATTCCTGCTAGAAGTGTTGCATAAGTATTCTCCTTCAATAGTCAAACAGGCCACCTATGGAAAGAAGGTCTATGCAACCGACCAATCATTCATATCTTTGGGCAGGAGAGTGGGTAGTGACCATGGACGGGTACTGGAAAACGTGGTATATCTGCACCTATCACGAGATAACGACCTGTTCTTCTTAAAAAACGGAAAAGAAGTGGATTTTCTGGTATGCCAGAACCTCAAACCCAAGAGAATCGTAAATGTGTCATACGACCTCCAGGATGACAACACAAGAAAGCGAGAATTCAGCTCTCTAAAATATTTCCAGGAGAGAATGAAACTTCCAGCAGAACTGGTCTCCTATTACCCTGCCAAGATCGGTGGAAACATCACTTTGCGCTCCGCCCACCGATATCTCAGTTAAGGTGTATGAGTTGTGCTGGCTAACCCTCGCAAAGAAGGTAGATAAACAAAATAAGGCAAAGGCTAGGGCTATAACTTGCCCCCATATTTGCGCTCCTAACCGTAACAAACTTCAGATACCTAGCAAACGCTATCTGCAAATAAGCCTCAAAATATGGATATATGCACTCCAATCATGCTATAAAATTAATTCAAAGCGGTAAAATTCAAGAGGCTATCGGATATAGCTATCAATAAAATGGAGGTGGAACAGTGAGAGAGAAGAATCCAATGGAACTTCCCAAAGAGAAAATAGCATCATTTTGCATGAAGCATCATATCCGAAAGCTATCCCTCTTCGGTTCTGTTCTCCGAAGCGATTTTGGGCCCAGTAGCGATATAGATATACTGGTGGAATTTGAGGCAGGAAAAGGACCGAGCTTTTTCCGTCTGTTTGATATGGAAGAAGAGCTCTCAACCATGTTGGGTGGACGCAAGGTGGATATCCGCACACTCAAAGACCTGAGCCGATATTTCAGAGATAGGGTTCTAGATACTGCGGTGGTACAATATGCAGCGTGATGATGGAGTTTATATCTACCATATCATCGATGCAGCTCACAAGAGTATGCATTTCATACAAAAACGAACCAGAAAAGAAATGGACAGCGATGAGATGCTATCATTATCATTGGTGCGTTTATTGGAAATAATTGGCGAGGCAGCAAATGGTGTGTCGGATGCTTTTCGGGAGAAACATAATCACATCCCTTGGAAAAAGATGATTGGACTGCGGAATCGGTTGATTCACGGATATTTTGACATCAATCTAGATATCGTATGGGACACTATCAAAGATGATCTGCCACCACTTGTAACAGAGTTAGAGAAGATAATTCATCTGGAAGAAACTACTTGAAAAACACCCAGGGAAAAACAAACTCGGGCTCACATGCTCGATAATTCAAATTAAAAATAAAAAAAGAGAGCCACTGGGGAGAATTGAACTCCCGATCTACGCCTTACCAAGGCGTCGCAATACCGCTATGCCACAGTGGCGAACCGTGTGAGCCGCTGTGGCAAAGATAGGCGCGCGAAGGCGCGCCGTTGCTATGCCACAGTGGCATTCGTTCCTCATGCCACAGGTCGCGAAAAACGAAACGTTTTTCGCTCCCACAGTGGCGTGCAACCCGAACTGCTCATACACCAGATGTCATATAGAGCGAGCGTTGGGATGTCCATTACGGTTTTTAAGCCTTATGCCTGCCTATGCCTTTAGCTACTTATGACTGGCTATGTTCAACTTGCCTATTTCTACTTTTTACTAGCTTTGGTATTTCTGGCTGCTTCCTCATCAGTGTCTCTAGCAAGCTCTTGAAGCTCTTCGAGCCTCTGGAGCGCCTGGACTGGCGTCATGTTCAAGACATCTACGTCTATTAACTCCTTCAGAGCAGGATGGGGTAATGGGTTCGGGTCGAACAGGACAAGCTGGGTCATCCGTCTCTGCCTTGGCAGGCCTGTATCCATGCCTTGTCTGGATGGAGTCGGATCACTCACCGGTGAGCCTTTTCTCCTGGGTTCAGTATCCTTGGATCGGGAATCCCTGACCTCCAGTATGTTGTCCTTCTCGATGCTTCTTAGAACCTCAGTGGCTCTGGCTATGACATTATCTGGAACTCCAGCAAGCTGGGCCACTTGTACGCCGTAGCTTTTGTCAGCGCTGCCAGGCACCACCTTATGAAGGAACACTATCTGGTCGTCCTCTTCGGCAGCCAGTACCTGATGGTTCTGCACTCCTTCGAGAATATCCCCTAGCTCGGTCAATTGGTGGTAGTGAGTGGCAAAGAGGCTCTTACATCCAGCAAGGTCTGGGTTATGCAGGTGCTCGGTAACTGCCCAGGCAATGCTTAGACCGTCAAAGGTGGCAGTGCCTCTTCCAATCTCGTCGAGCAGAACCAGGCTCCTGGAGGTGGCGTTGTGCAGAATGTTGGCCAGCTCGGTCATCTCCATCATAAAGGTGGACTGCCCGCGTGTTAGGTCGTCAAAAGCGCCAACTCTGGTGAATATCCTGTCCACCACCCCAATGGTAAGCTCCTTTGCAGGAACATATGAGCCCATCTGGGCCATGATGGTCATCAAGGCCACTTGCCTCATGTATGTAGACTTTCCAGCCATATTTGGGCCGGTAATGATATGCAGTCGGCTGGTGCCGCAATCCAGTAGGGTGTCGTTTGGCACGAACCTCTGGGCCATCAACCTCTCGACCACTGGATGCCTGCCATCTTTGATGCGCAAAACATCAGACCCGTTCACAGTTGGTCTAACATAACCGCTTTGTACTGCTTGGTCTGAAAGAGATAGAAGTGAGTCCAGCAGGGCTATGTGGCCTGCTACCTCCAGTATTCTATTGGACTCTTTTGCGACTTGATCCCTGATGCCACAGAATATCTGATACTCCAATTCCTCCATGCGCTCCCTAGCGCCCAGGATAAGGGCTTCCTTCTCCTTGAGCTCCGGTGTTATGAACCTTTCGGAGTTTGCAAGGGTCTGCTTGCGGATGTAATCCTCTGGAACCGCCGCTATGTTGGCTCTGGTAAGCTCTATGTAGTACCCGAACACCTTATTGTACCGAACCTTTAGGGATTTGACACCGGTCCTTTCCCTTTCAGCCTTTTCCAGCCGGGATATCCAGGCCTTTCCATCTCTGGTAGCCTCCTTCAACTCATCCAGATCGGGATCGTAGCCCTCCTGGATCAGACCTCCTTCTCTCAATGACAACGGCGGCTCCTCCTGAATGGCTCCAGCGAGCAGTGTAGTCAGGTCTCTAAGCGGCTCCAGCCCATCCAGTAAAAGGGTCATTAATTCAAAGCCACCCTTTGAGGGGCCGGGCAACGCCTTTTTCAGTTCTGGAACCTCCTCCAGGGAAAATCGCAAAGAGATTAGGTCCCTTGCATTCGCAGTGCCGTAGACTATCCTTGAGGTCAGCCTTGCCAGGTCTCGGACTCGCTTTAGGTGCTCACCAAGCCTCTTC
>JAUVCJ010000046.1 GCA_030595765.1 Thermoplasmatota archaeon
GTTAGAGGGCTGTGCGCACCCCAAACTTCAAGGGGCTGCTTATGTATATATGCAATTGTGTGCATATGCGTGTGCGTACAGGCCTCGTACTTTAGTACGAGGTACGTGACTTGTTTTTCGATACCTGGCTAAATATCACAGAGAGGTATCGCCGCCCCGAGCAGGGGGTCTGGCCCAGCGCAGGGGCGGAAGGTTAGGGGATGCCCCGCTTGAGCGAATCGCGCTGGCTCGTAGAGCCAGAGCAATGCAGCCAAGTTGCAAGGCGAAGGCTTTATGCCTGAGCGAAGCAATACTTTAGTGCGGGGTACGTGACTTAAGAGGCGAAAACAAATTGGCTAGGGAATGATTATGAATCGGACATTGATAATACCAAAAACGTTCTCTTATAAGATTATGATTGGCGGTGCAATTCTTCATCTATCCTCAACAGCACTCAGTACTCTAATGATTCTCTCTCTCAATTTTTCCTTTAGTTTGATTTTTTCATTGCTTGGAACATTGGGATTCATGATATTTGTTGGCGGGGTAATCTGCACATTTAGGGATGTTTATAACGAAATCAGCATATGCACGAATATGATTGTTGAATTACCCAAGAACCAACCAAACAATGCTATCAATAGAACAAAAACACAAGCAAAAAAAAGAAGGAAAACGCATTATAATCAATATAACGAAGAGAATATTATTTGTAGTAAATGTAATTCTATTAGAGTTACTGAGTATAAGGATTCTGGAAACTCTTCTTATTATCATTGCTTGGATTGCCAATTTGATTTTGAATAAGCCCTGTTTTCGCCGACCCGTTTCGAGCAGTAGGGGGCGGGTGTCAAGCACCCATAGGCTCAGCACAGTCGCGCCTGGTGTGGGGAGGACTGATGCCCCGCTTGAGCGAATCGCGCTGGCTCGCAGAGCCAGAGCAATGCAGCCAAGTTGCGAAGAAAGGCTTATAGACTTTCGAAGCAATACTTCAGTGCGGGGTACGTGACTTAAAAGTGCCAAATCCGCCTCAACCCTGCTTTTAACCGAGAAAAATATATATACCTCAGCGACTAATAAATAGAGTAGGTGGAACTGTGGACTATTCGGAAATGCCCCAATGGGCTATGAACCTGCTCATACAATTTGAGGATTCATTTGCGCACTTATCAGATTGAGTGCTGACCATTTCATCTAACCATTCTTTTGTCATTCCCCGATGTTTTTCCTTAATAGCTCCACTACCAATTGTTAGATCTGCCTGTGTTATAGAATGTAAGCATGTATCAGAGATTCTATATTCATAGATACCAGATTCAAATAACTCACGAAGTTCCTTTCTTTTTCGTGTTAACTTCAGGAAATATTTTGATTCACAAATATACCGATTGCAATCATCCCACCATCTATTTCTGTTTTCATTGTAGTCATACTCAGGAAAATTGATTTCGTTGGCTTTCAATATTCCTTGTATGAAATAGATGGTGGTCCTATGATTGGTATTTGGGAGTGCGTGCATTCGTAATAGGTTGCTCATGATTCTTGAACAAAAATCGATTATGTTGTCACAAGATTGTGGCAAGCATTGAAACATGCGTTCCAGTTTTCCTTGTTCAAGCTCTTTGTAAGGTTTGGGTTTTTCTCCAGTGACTTTCTCGATTAGCAGGTTCACATTTCTGTGATAAGCCAGATAAATGGAAACAAGTTTTTCTGAATCACTTTCTTCCATAGGTCTATGTAACTCAATCTCGGTTAAAAAGGATTTGGCACGACCAGCGACGAGTAGAAGGTGAGGGGCGATGAACCATCGCCCCGACCCAGGGCTCCAGAGGAGCCCAAGGGGGAGGGCGCAAAGCGCCAGTAGGCTCAGCGCAGGAGCGCATGGTGTGAGCAACGCCAGTTGCGAACGAATGCTCCGAACGAGTGGGACTTGTCCCGTGAGTAAGGGCGCAATTGCGCCCGTCAGGAGCATGACGTGGGGAGGTCAGATGCCTCGCTTGTGTGAGGAACGCTGGTCTAAGGCCGGAGTACCGCAACCAACGAGAAAAGCTTACTTTTCGAGCAAGGGCACGAATGTGCCCGCAGGTTGCGAAGAAAGGCTTATAGACTTTCGAAGCAATACTTTATCCAATAGCTGGCCATGCCAGCTCTGATTCATTGCTCCTTAGGAGCAATGTTAGAAGCGCCTATGCGTTTCTATTCGGTGCTCCTCCTGGAGCACCTCAGTGCGGGGTACGTGACTTAAGAGAGGCGGAACAGAAGGCGCGGCTATAAGTACTATGGTCGCTATAGTTGATATAGTGATACTATGACAGCTACCACCATCCAGGTAGATATGGAAGTACGAGATTTACTCAAGTCCTTTGGACGCAAAGGTGAAACTTATAACGAAATTATCGTTAACCTAATCGATAGAACAAGATATGTTGAATTCATGAGAAAAACATATCAAATTCTTGACAATGAAGAAAACTGGGTTAGCCTGGATGAGTTGTAATGGCCAAAACCATCTTGTTATCTCCAAAGGCTCAAAAAGAATACAAATTGCTTTCTACAAGTCTTCAAAAAAGGATTAAGACAGCCCTTATTGAATTAGGTGATGGGTCAAAGAGAATGGATATCAAAAAACTGAAAGGCGTTGATGATCGAGAAGATCTTTATCGATTAAGAGTTGGTAGTTATCGTATTACTTATGCCATTAATAAAAACGTAATCAAAGTTGCCCGTATTGACCATCGTGGGAAAGGTTATGGGTGGCTCGATTAACGCCTTCTATTGAAGCCTCGCCAGCGACGAGCAGTAGGTGAGTGGCGATACTTCGCCACGAACCAGTGCTCTATAGGAGCACAAGGGGGAGGGCGCAAAGCGCCTGAAGGCTCAGCGAAGGAGAGTTAGGGGGTCACTCCAATACCTCGTCGCGAGTCAGTGCGGAGTAGTTGATTTTTAATAATCCGTTGTAGTTATATCCATTCTGGAGGCTTTTATTTGGCAGAACTAAAGAACAGCTCTAAATTGACCATACCCACAGATAAGTCCTACGGTTCCATTGTATGCGCCTACGTCAAGTCAGTGGCTGAGAAGATGGGCTTTAACGACGAGCAGATGCAGATGATGGAGCTGGGTGTGGACGAGGCCTTCTCCAACGTGGTAGAGCATGGCTATGGAGCAGGAGAGGACCAGACCTTCGAGGTCATCTGCCAAAAGCTCCCGTTCGGGATCAGCATCACATTCAAGGAACAGGGCATGCCTTTTGACCCCTCCAGAATTCAGAAATACGACCCAAACGCAAAGCTTGAGGACATCACAGGCGAGGGTCTGGGTAGCTTCCTCATTGAAAAGTCAATGGATGAGGTTCATTACAATAACCTTGGCAAGGAAGGCAAGGAGACCGTGCTCGTAAAGTACCTGCGGGAGAAGACGATCATGGACTACTTCGGGGTTGATGAGATGAAGGTCTATGAGAAGCCTCCAGAGAAGAAGAAGCAACCCAGAGAGAAGATAGATTATGACGTACGTTTGATGAAACCTGCCGAGGCTCTAGATGTATCAAGATGCGTCTATCAGACCTATGGCTACTCCTATGACAAGGAGGATGTCTACTATCCGGATCGCATCCAGGTCCTCAATCTATTAGGCTCCATGACTTCTGTAGTTGCAATGTCAAACAGCGAGATGGCAGCACACGCAGCTCTGTATAAGGACGACCCCTCTGATAAGATCGCAGAGCTTGGAACCGCAGTGACCAAGCCAAAGTTCCGCGGGCAGGGAATGATGAACAAGCTGGGCATGTTCCTAACAGACAAGGCAACCAACGAGGGAATGGTTGGCCTTTACGCCCAGGCGATGACCAATCACCCGTTCTCCCAGAAGGCCATACTGCATCTGAACTTTCTCGACACCGGGTTCCTGCTGGGCAGCGTCCCCACAACCCGCAAGTTCAAGGGCTTCAGCGAGCAGCTCACTGGGAGGGGCAGCGTCATCGTCCTCTTCAAGTACCTCAACATGCCTGAGAAGCTGGAGCTTTTCGCCCCGCCCAGGCACCGCCATATCATCGAAAGAATATACAACCACCTGGGAATGAGTCCATTATTCTCTGAACCCTCCCAAAACCAGGAATTCGGGAACTACCCCTCAAAGCTTGCCACCAAGGTATATGCTGGCAAGCTCTCGGCCTTCATCAAGGTCAAGAAGATCGGCATCGATGTGATGAACGCCATCCAGAACCAGCTTAAAGACCTGTGCAGGAAGAAGATGGAAGTAATCTATCTGTACACCTCACTCCAGGATCCCCACGCTCCCGACATGGCAAAGAACCTAGAAGACATTGGCTTCATATTCGGAGGCATCTTCCCAGGCCTGGGCTTCGGAGACTGCGCCATCTACATCTATCTCAACGACATCACCATTGATATGGACAAGATCGTTACAGTTTCGGACATGGCAACAGAGTTGAAGGAATACATCAAAGAGGCAAACCCAGACCTGAACTAGGTTCCGAAAAAGAAGCCACACCATCCTCTAATTGCTCGTGTATCTTAAAGATCGTATCTATGCCAGTCATCTCAAGGACCTTTAGAATATTGGGTTGAAGACCTACCAATTGAATATCTCCACCTCTTGCCCTGTGTGCCTTAAGCGTTTTTATCATGACCCTTATCATGCTGGAACTGATATAGTTCACGTCACTCATATCTATAAGGCTCCTCAATGAACCGGACTGATCTAGGGAATCAAACTCTTTCTCAACAGCCTCGGAGTTCTCTGTATCAAATCGGCCTGATAATGTAATTACCTCGACATTCTCAAATGTCTTTTGCACAAATGCCATGTGTTTTTCCCCCTGAGCGTTTGGAATTGGATTTCGGGTATTAATAGGTTCTATCTCTTTTCAGATAGGTAATATCCCTGTTCATAGGGGTTCTATCTCTGTTCAGAGCGATTCTATCTCTTTCTCAGAGAAGTGCTATCTCTTTTCAGAGCGCAGGACCACCATTGTAATATCATCGAACTGCTCCACATCTCCTGTGAACTTTGTTATGTCCTCGGTAACAGCCTGAATTATCTCTTCTGGTGTCTTGTTCTCTATTTGGTTCAGAAGCAAGGATAATCTTTTCATGTCGTACTCTTCATTGTTCTTATTGACGGCCTCGGTCACTCCGTCTGTGTAAAGGAACACCAGGTCGTTGCTTTTAAGTGATACCTTCTTTGATTCGATGTTAAGCTCTTCCATCACCCCAAGAGGCAGGCCTTTGGCCTTGAGGAGTGCGATCTCGCTATCATCATCCCTCAATAGGAGCGGTGGGTTGTGGCCGGCGTTGATGTAGGTCAGAGTATGATCGTTGGTGTCCAGAACAGCATAGAACATCGTGATGAACATACCAGTCTTGGATTCCTCGACAATAACGGAGTTTGCTGCTTTTAGAGCTTCAATGGGATCCAATATTCTCCTGGTATTGGCTCTGACCAGTGTTTTTGAAAGACCCATGAATATCGCAGCTGGAATACCTTTTCCAGAGACATCAGCTATGACTATCCCGATTTTTCCATCCCCCAGGTCGATGAAGTCATAGAAGTCGCCACCGACCTCCTTGGCCGACATGTTGAAACCAGCCATGGTATAATCCTTCAACTTTGGCGCTGATTTGGGCAGGAAGCTCTTTTGGATGTCCTTGGCGATCTGCAGCTCCTTGGCGATGCGCTCCTTCTCCCTGGTGTTTTCCTCCACCAGCTTCATCTGGGTCTTCAGGTCCAAGGCCATTGCGTTAAATGCCAGCGCAAGGTCTGAAAGCTCATCATTGGACTTGACATACACTTTGTAATCCAGGTCACCATCACCGATGGATCTTGCGCCTTTGGCTAGTTCGCTAACTGGGCCGGTTATTCTTCTTGAGAGCGTTATCGCGGAAATGGAGATCACAACAACCATTGCGATAAGAGCTATGATGAATAAATTTTGAGTTTTTTCGTTGTCCTCTTTTATTTTATTCATGCTCTCCATTGTTGCCTGATCGATCTTCTCCTGGGTTTCAATGGCCGACATCGAGAACTCATCTATGTATGTTGTTGCTGCTACGGAAAACGTAACAAGATCCGCGGTTTGTGCATCGACAATTGCAATATACATGTATTTGGACCTCATAGACCCGTCCGGTTCCTCCCAATCATAGTATCCTGAAGATGTATTCCCACCTTCGCTCAACGACATAATGGACCAGAACCCGGGCAGCGGACCCGAAAGCTCGTGGAGATCTCGATCGGTGATGGATGCCGAAGAATGGAATCTGCATATCAGGGAATCAACATCTGAGGTCGCAGTATAGCCAGTTTCTCCAACTTGCTGGACAGCCAATTCAATGAAGAACGTGTCACCCTGGAGGTTCGACACGTTCATTGTTGGATTGGCCTTGATATATATCTCCAATTGCCTTGCAACGTCTTCGGCTTTTTGTTGTATGATAGATTCACCAAGACTCTCCAGAGCAGTTAGGCTATCGTTTGTGGCGCTGCTGCCCAAAGAGGAACTGGTATCTATCGAATAGTCTCCCAGCTCGTTCAATTTTATTATTGCAATGCCCCCGAACAGGGCCAGAGATATGACAGATAGTCCAATGAACGATGCAAGCATCTTGAATCCAAGTCTGTGGGTTATCTTCTTCTTTTCAGGCTCATTCATCGACCTACTCTTTTCAGACCCATCCCTCAATTTACTATTTTCAGGCTTATTCATCGGTCTACACCTCCGATCCATTACTCTTTCTTACTTGCTCCAATCTCTTCGATATACTGAATATGTTGAAGTTATCTATCCGCTGGTAGGATGTTTCATCCATAAGCTTCTTTATCAGATGGATGCCAAGACCACCAGGCACCATGCTCTCGATATCCCCTGAAGGGGTAGGGCTCTTAAATGCGAGAGGATCGAACTCAGGGCCATTATCCCTGATAACTATCTCCAGCCATCCGTTCTCAAACCCTAGCATGATGGTGACCTTTCCATCGGGCACACCCTTTAAGCCGTGCTTTTGAATGTTCACATAAGCTTCCTCCACTGCAAGATGGATGTCATGCTGGTCTCCCTCAAAACCAATGTGTGCAAGGAAGCGTTCTACAAACTCCCTGACTGCTGAAACCTTCTGGCTCAAAGGCGAAAAGTCACTGCTTGCTTTGTGTGTGTTCATGCATGCACCGATATAGAAGCTTGAAACGCAAGAACATCGCTGGTTGATATAAACGTTTTTGGCTCTTTAGAAATTGTTATATCCTGGCTTACGTTGTTTGAAACCACAGATTATGGTTTGGTGAGAACAGATGAGTCAAAGTGCAAACATCCTTGTTCAAGAAAAGACAAAAGAAAAATTTAGAACCTTTGGAACTGAAGATGAAACTGATGAGCAGATACTGACAAAATTGATGGCAAAGGTGGATTACTATAATTCAGTGAAGGAACAGGTCTTAAGATCGCGTATTAGGTCACATGATCGCAAGACGGATATTAGTTAGATAAAACGGGTTTTTTAGATATATGCTTATCAAAACAGCAGCATGACTAAGGGTTCAAACTAATTCTGGTCAAGGCCTATTCAACCAGGTCAGCCAATTCTTCCCTAATCTCCATCAGTATCCTACCCATAAGGTTTCTGCCTCTTCCGGTTCTGTGATCAACACCCCAAATGGCATCTCCCCAGGAGTTCCCCTCCTTGAGGATGGTATCACCAGTTGCCACCAATTTTCTGGCAAGAGATGGGTGTTGCTGAAATTTTGCCATCACGATATCCTCCATGATGCCAACCTTCACCTGTTCCCAATCCAATCTGAGCTTGACCCGTCTTCCCATTTTCTTGGCCTGCTCAGGGTTTTTTGCCAGCCGTATGCCCTCAATCTCGCCCTCATTGCTGGTTTTCATGGCCTGGAACGCATGCTCCACAGTTGCCCACTCCTTCTCCGCCCACATGAACGGAGCTGGATAGAAGTTTGAGAGAAAGAAGTACTGGCCTGAAAAGCGAGATATCATTTAGCACCATATCCTTTGGATGCTTATTGATTCTCATGGCCTTGAAGGTTTCCATTCTGTAAGCATCTTGAAGGGTAATAAAGCATACAAACAAGCATCAAATTATCTTTGAAAATTCGATTATGCTCCGCAGACCATATCGTTTCTGCTTCTCAACACGCCTCTCTTCAGCACCACTTAACAACTCTGAGATCTCCCCATCCTCAAAATAGTGGTAAAATATGCCGCCGTCCCTGACAAAGGTGCGCTCCCCAACCTGCTTGCCCTTTCCAAACCTGAGGTCTGCAACCGAGAACACAATGCCCTGAAGCGTGCCGCCTGGTGCTAGGACACGTAGGCTTTCGGCTACTGCTCTCTTGCGTATGTCGTCAGGCAGATTGTCAAATATGTGGTAACTTAGAGCAAGGTCGAAGCTTGAGTCTTGGAAAGGAAGGTTAGCTGCATCGGCAAGAACCGCTTTACTAGAGTGAGTTGCCACCAAGTAGGATGCCAGTGCGACTTTTGATATGTCAACCCCTACAACGTCTCCCTTGGAGGGCATTGATTTTCCAGTCCCACAACCTAGGTCCAATATACGATAGTTAAACCCGAGGTCAGGAACTTCAAAACCCTCGTAGGCCCCACGCCATGGGCTCCCATGGCTGGAGTACTTTCTATCCCATACTTCCCTCTGGCTTGTAGTTGATCCTTCTACCATGTTCAAGACCTCCTGGATTGATTTACTTTCCCACATGGCATTGGAATTCTTTACATTTACCATGATCGGACTTCTGGGCTCAATCAATTGGCAACTTATTTATTACAATACCCACATTCAAGTGTGATGAGCCTTGAAAACGATAAAAGCAAGGGCATTCCTTTCTTTGGCATCTGTGCCATTCTGGGATTGATAATGATGACCATTATGACGGGATTCAATCTTCTTACAACCGTTGGAATAATCATAGGAACTTTGGTTTTGATCATGGCCCTTTATTACCCAGACATGTTGAAGTTTGATTAGTTCACCCACACCATAGAGTTGAGCCGAAGATAAATGAGGTTAATCCCTGCAAGCTACTTGTCCCAAGGGAAATCTTTTTAAGCAATGAGCCAGTAGAAATAGAACGAGGGTGGGCTCACCCCGAAGGGAACACTTCTTTATTTGCCATCTCGGCCGGCCCATCCTCACCTTTATTGGAAAGGAGGGTCTTGGATGAACATACTTGTAGCTGATGATGACAGAGAGTCAAGGATATCCATCGGGAAGATGTTGCAGAAGCTAGGCAACGATGTGCTGCTTGCCATTGACGGCGATGAGGCCTGGCAGCATTACCAGAACAATGATGTTGACATCGTAATTTTGGACTGGATGCTACCTATAATGGATGGGATACAGCTGAGCAAGCGCATAAGAGAGCTGGATTCGGAAAGCGCCAAGCATTGTTTCATCCTGATGGGCAGCTCCAAACACGAAAAACAGGATATTATGAAAGCATTGGAAGCAGGTGTGGATGACTTCATTTCCAAGCCCTACGACCTGGAGCTGCTTGAATCCAGACTTACCATCGCAGGGCGTTGCATAACAGCGAGGGAGAACATCGAGGCGCAAAATGCACCAGGCTCATTGGATGTGGTGGATACACTACTTCAGGAGCATAAGGTCATGATGCGCATAGCTGGAATATTTGAGGTTGTTTCCCATGGCATTGAAGAGGAACAGCTTCCGCCAAAGATCCTCGAATGGTGCAGGTCAGCTGCTTTCCTTCTGATATCCAAACTTCATCATACCAAAGAGTATCGCTATATGGATGTGTTCGTGGAAAGAGCACTGAACGAGCTAGGCTCCCAGAACAGTGTGTTCGACCACTCTTCCTTCACAAAGATCGAGGAGGAGCACAAGAGGATGGAAAAGCTTCTCTTCGAGTTCAAGAAAGAGATCAGGGAGTATGCCATAGAGAAGAAGGGCGCTGCTGAAAAGCTCATGCAGACAATTGATTCGTATGTGCTGCTACTTAGATCTCATGTAGCCAGGGAGGAGAACGTTTTCTTTCCCTTCAGCAAGTTATACCTCGCAGAGAAGGACATGCAGCAACTCTCTATTGAGTTCGAGCGCATTGAAGCAAAGCTAGGAGAGGGCAAGATAGACAAGCGCCTCGATTCTCTGAGCAGCATTGAGAAGAAGCTTTGGAAACAAAATTAGGGAATTAAGCCAAGTGGAAAGATAACTGAGCACTATGTTGAACACGCTAATATCAGGAAGAAATGGCAGGAAAACGATCCAGATAATTGCCTAACGTTTGTTCTTGTAGCCGTGATGCTGATATTTATTTTTCTTGCCACCCTGGTTCCTTTGTCCGTATTCTCTGCGGCCGGGCCCGGAACTGCGAGGAGCCTGTGGAGGAGGAGCTGGCTTGTTGTAATTGAAGCCGTCAATGAGCCTGCGGTCAAGCTTTGTCCCTAAAGTCCGCTCGATATCCCTAACAACACTCTCATCGTCCCTTGTGACGAATGTGAATGCCTCTCCAGACTTTGCTGCCCTGCCTGTGCGGCCTATTCTATGGGTGTAGATGTTAGCGTCATGTGGGACATCATAATTGATGACATGGGAAATGGATGAGACATCAATGCCCCGGGCTGCGATGTCAGTTGCCACCAGCAGCTGATACGTACCGTTCTTGAATCCTTCAATAGCTGCCTGCCGCTTGTTGTGAGTGAGATTTCCATGCAGGGATGTTGCCTTGTAACCAGCCGCTACCAGTTGCTTGCCTACGCGCTTGGCTCTGTGCTTTGTCCGCATGAACACCAGCACCGAATCTGCATCCATCCGCTCCAGAAGCGCGACCAACAGGCTGGTCTTAAGGTGCTGGGGTACTGGATAAAGTGCATGAGATATCGCCTCTACAGGCATTTCGTGGTCGATCTGAACCGTAACGGGATTGCGCAGCACCTCGTTGGAGAGCTTGCGGATGTCACTAGGCATTGTGGCTGAAAATAACAGTGTCTGTCTCTTTTTGGGAAGCTGTTTGATGATCTTCCTCACATCAGGTAAAAAGCCCATGTCAAACATCCTGTCTGCCTCGTCAAGGACCAGTATCTCGATCTTTGACAGGTCAATTACTCCCTGGTCAACAAAATCCAGAAGCCGACCTGGGCAGGCAACTACGATGTCAACTCCATTTTTAAGCCTGGTGATCTGAGCTCCCTGCTTAACCCCGCCATACACAGTTATGAAACGAAGGTTGGTGCGGCTACCAAGGGATATGAAGAACTCATGGGTCTGTTCTGCCAGCTCCCTTGTCGGAGCCAATATTAGAGCACGCAGTTTTCCTTTGGACCTGGATACAAGGTGTTGGAGGATGGGAAGCACAAATACCGCGGTCTTTCCAGTCCCGGTCTGGGCAAGACCCATAACATCCCGGCCAGCCAGCACCGGAGGTATAGCCTGCTCCTGTATGGGAGTCATGGTCTCATAGCCAAGACGCTGTATCCCACGATGAATGCTTGGATGAAAGTCTAGGGAATCGAAGTCCATGGGAGGGGGCATATACTGCCAGTATATTAAACAACCCCAGGAGAAAAATAATATTAACAACCCGGATGGAAAGGATATTAACAACTCAGAAGGAAATAGCATCACCTTGGGAAAATATGATATAGAGCCACAGACTGCAACCCATTTGTTAATCCACTAATATGGTGATTGAAGATGATAAAGAACAGAATTACAATGGTGATCCTGGCATTCCTGATAGCAATTGTTTCCATGGCAGGTAGCTCATTGGCCCAGGCTGCCCAGGCAACAACCTTGGATGCTATGCTTGAGGTCCAGATGTACTACAGAGCCATCCACGTCATGGCAATGCTACTGATAGGCTTTGGCTTCCTGATGGTGTTCGTCAGGGGCTATGGCCGCTCTGCATTGACAGCAACGTTCCTGCTGGTCAGTGTTGGAATTCCAGTTTACATTTTGCTTCATAGCACCGGTCTGTTTGGCCACGGTGTATCTGATATCGAGGCTCTGATACTCGCTGAATTCGCAACAGCCAGCCTTCTGATATGCGCTGGCGCAGTTCTTGGGCGCCTTAAAATGCC
>JAUVCJ010000026.1 GCA_030595765.1 Thermoplasmatota archaeon
TGCTCTTGACCTCCTGATGTGTTGCTCTCTGGCCTGAAGTGTCAGTATGAAGCCCTCTCTTCCCTTGGAATCAAGAGTTTTTCCTGAAAGGCGTCCTGGCATCTTCTTCATGTATTTTTGAGAGGTGGCAAAGAATCCAAGATGTGGCCCACCAAAACCTATGGGGCATCCAAAAGACTGAGCCTCTCCAATGACAATGTCAGCGCCTTTTTTGCCAGGCGGGGTGAGCAATGCATAGGCCAGCGGGTCTGTGATACAGACTATGAACAGGGCTTTTGGAGCCTTTTCCTTGATAAGCTCCGATATCTGCTCCATCTGCTCAAGCAAGCCAAAGAAATTCGGGCTCTGAACTGCAACTGCAGCGGTCTCGTCCCCGATAGTCTCTTCGAGCTGAACCAGGTCAGTTGATCCCGAATGGCCGACTTTTCTAACAGGCATGCCCCATGATGAGGCATAGGAATCCAGCACATGGAGGTAATCAGGATTAATGGCCCCACTTACCACAACCTCGCTCTTGCGGGAGGCCAATCTTGCAAGGTGCAGGGCCTCGACCAGTGCTGTGGCGCCGTCGTACATGGAGGCGTTGGCTGCATCCAGGCCAACAAGCTCGGACATCAGGGTCTGGAACTCGTAGATCGCCTGAAGGGTGCCCTGGCTCACCTCTGGCTGGTAGGGTGTGTATGCAGTCAGAAACTCGCCACGTGAGCTGAGGGCATCGACCACTGAAGGTATGAAATGCTCATATGCCCCGGCACCGAGATAGGACTGGGAGTAGAGGGTGTTCTTGTTTGCAAGGTCATTGAGATGAGATAGAGCAGAGTGTTCTGACATGGGCTCTGGAAGGTCTAAAAGATTGTTCAGATAGATAGAGGGGTCAATGTTACAAAAAAGATCATCTACACTTGCCGCACCTATGGTTTTGAGCATGATAGCTCTCTCTTCAAGCGTGTGAGGGGAATAACTCATGTTCAGCCCTCTTTTTTAATAAGTTCTAGGTACTGGGTAACCGTTAGAAGGGCTTCAACTTGGGCAGGTTCCGTCAGTTTCAGCTTTACAAGCCATCCAGCATCATAGGGGTCCTCATTGACAAGCTCGGGTTCGTCCTCCAGAGCCTCGTTGGCCTCCAATATCTCTCCAGAGACTGGAATATAGACCTCAGAGGTCGCCTTCATCGAGTCCACAAGGGCCATGCTGTCGTTCTGGTTGAAAACATCTCCCGCGGCTGGTAGCTCCAGGGATACAATATCGCCTAGCTGGTCCACCGCATGCTTTGTAAGACCTATCACGCCCACATCCCCCTGGATGCGCAGCCATTCGTGGTCCTTTGTATACTTTAAATCCTCAGGGTACACGTATGCTCACTCCTTAAATCGTCATTGTCATCCTTTTATGGTTCAACAACCCTTCCAATTCAGGTTCCGCTCAGGTTCAACAGCCCGTATGGTTAATTTCTTCAACCGGTTCAGCTTTCCTTTCGTGTTCCGGTTCAGTTTCTTTTCGTGTTCCGGGTCAGTTTTCTTTTCGTTTGTAGAAGGGTATCTTGACCACTTGCGCCGCATGGGGCTTCGAGCTTATGATAATTTCTACTGTGTCCCCTACCTTGAATGAAGTTGGCATGTAGCCCATTCCGATCCCCTTTTTCAGTGTGGGAGAGAAAGAACCACTGGTCACAGTGCCGTGATATTCGCCTGCTACAAGCTCCATCCCATGCCTAGGTATGGCCTTTTCCAGCATTTCAAAGCCTTTGAGCCTGAGTGTGATGCCTATCGCCTTGGCCTTTACCAGAGCCTCACGCCCTATGTATTCTGGTTTTTTCAGGCTCACAGCCCATCCAATAGACTGAATTGGGTAATGATCCTCATCAATATCGTTGCCATAAAGTGCCATGCCAGCCTCCAGCCTCAGTGAGTCCCGGGCCCCAAGACCTATGGGCATGATACCGCCTTCTTTGACCAGGCGATCCCAGTAGTATTGAGCCACCCTGGGGTGGAAATAAAGCTCGAAACCGTCCTCGCCAGTGTAACCAGTTCTTGACACCATGACCTTGGCATCCATGTGCCTGAACTCTTTGAACCAATAGTATGGAATGTCTTCAAGCGGCCAACTAAAGAGTTTCTTGAGAAGACTTTCTGCATTTGGGCCCTGGACTGCAAGCTGGGCAACTTGGTCTGAAAGGTCCATCACGTTTGCATCCGGCACATGCTCGTCCCTGATACGCTTGAGCCAGGCAAAGTCCTTGTCCTTATTTGCGGCATTGACCACAAAAAGGAACCTGTCGCTACAGAACCTGTGGACCAGTACATCATCTACTACCCCTCCATCGTGCTGGCATAGCGGTGCATATATTATCTGGCCATCCTGAAGCTTTTCCAGCTTTCGTGGGATGAGCAGGTCAACCAGCTTGTAGGCATCTGGGCCACTGACCTCGATCTCACCCATGTGGGACACATCAAAAAGCCCGACATCCGAGCGTACCCGCTTGTGCTCCTTGATTATGCTGGCGTACTGAATGGGCATGTCCCATCCCCCAAAATCTACCATCTTACCGCCTGCATCGACATGCATCTGATGGAATGGTGTTTCTTTCATTGCCTTCACCGTCGGCGCTGTACTATTTAGGTCATAGATAAGGATGTCGAGAGGATAGATAAGGATGTTGAGATGGTAGATGAGGATCTGAGAGCACAGATGAGAATGTCGCTAGATTAATTTCATCCTGAAGGTCTAGCACCCTTCTCCCTCAACTTCCTCATATGGTATCTTGCCCAGGAATAGGATATGTTAGCGCCAATTATATTGGCCAACACAATACCCCACCAAATTCCACTAAGACCCATGCCATACACATAGGCCAACAGGAAAGCCAGTGGTGGTGCAAGAATAACAGTTCTAATTATAGTAGCCACCAGGGCATACATGCCCTTTCCTATCCCCTGGAACATGGAGGAGGAAAACATGCCCCACACCATGGATGGGAAGAAGAAGGGAATGGTCATAAGGAACAGCGTGAGATCAGCCTCGATGCGATGGGCGCCAGGCCCTTGGGTGAACACCGAGGTTATCATGGGGGCTAGGAGGATCATCAGAATGAACGTGGGGATCTCAATAAGAACCCCGAGGCGAACCCCATACATGAACCCCCTCTCCAGCTTCAAATAATCCCTGGCTCCATAGGCAGCACCAATTACCGCCACCACTGCTGTTGCTATCCCAAACACTGGCATCATGGCAATCGTTGCTATTCGCCAGCCTGTTGAAAACACCGCAATTCCATCGGTGCCGCCTATACCAACGATGAGCATGTTCATGATGAACATGGTAAGCGACATCGTCATTGCCTGTATCGATGCAGGAAAGCCTACCTTGAAGATATCTCGCAGAATTGGTCTATCGAAATGAAAGCCCTTGAACTTGAAGGTGACAAAAGTATCCTTCTTCATGAAAAGCCAGCGGAACATCACAGCCG
The DNA here is from genome assembly GCA_030595765.1 of Thermoplasmatota archaeon. Taxonomy (GTDB): domain Archaea; phylum Thermoplasmatota; class Thermoplasmata; family JAUVCJ01; genus JAUVCJ01. The sequence continues at coordinate 3,467 of JAUVCJ010000026.1, forward strand.
AGGTTATTGCCATTGATATGACCGTGGCCAGAGCCGCACCAGGGACGCCCATCCCAAGCACATAGATGAATATCGGGTCAAGGATAATGTTGAGCACAGCACCCAGAACTATCGCCATGCCGGCTCTCTTGGCATCACCCTCAGAGCGCAGGATCGCCCCGCCAATGCTTGGAAAGAAGATGAACACAGTTCCAAACAGAAGTATCTGGGCGTAGGGTATGCCGTGAACCATCGTTCTGCCAGCACCCATGCCGACATAGATGGGCTCGATAAAGAGCAAAAACGGGAGGGTGAACGCAAATGCCAGCAATATCATGATCACAACTGTATGGGTAGCAACGCTACTTGCGCCCTCCTTGTCTCTGGCACCTATCCTGCGGGAAATGGCAGAGCCGCCGCCGACACCCAGACCCATACCCACAGCCATGAATAGCATGAAGAACGGAAAGAAAAAGCCAACAGATGCCAACGCATCCGCACCAAGACCAGCGACCCATATTGCGTCCACGACGTTATAGAGTGTCTGGAATGTTGAGGCGATGATCATGGGAATGGCGATCTTGATTATGGCCTGTTTGGGGTCGCCTAGCAGGGTTTTCACGCCAGCGGTGTGTCCTCTCATGTTGCCTGGTAGGGGAGTGCCGCCCTAAAAAATGATTGCCGATGAGGGGAAATATGCTAATTGTCACACTTGCCCTACTAGTCCTACCTAGGGGGTGGGGGTTTTGGGAGCCGTAAAGAAGAAGAAAAAGATAACAACCGAAGAAACAACGGGATTAAATATTATAATGCCACCAATAATCAATAGTTCTGTATGAGTGATGTTCGACAGGGGAATGAGAAGCTCAGAGGGTCTGTTATTCTTGGCTACCTAAAATACATCAAGCGTATGGGGTCAGCAAGGAATTAATGAGGTAGAAGAAGCTACAGGCATTCGAAAAGAGGGTATTCAAGAGGGAATGTGGTATGACCTGTACAACTCCGAAAAGATATTGCTATGGCTTGGGGATGTAAAGGGATCTGAGTTTGTAAAGAATTGCGGTAAGTACACAGTGAAGGATCTTGGCGTTCTCTCTTACATTGTAAAGTTCATGGATGTCAAATCAATTTTAAAGAGAGCACCAGTAAGCTATGCAGATGCATTTGACCATGGCAAGATGAAAGTTGAGATCGGAGATAAACGAGCCATACTGAAGATCACAGGTGGATTTCCCCCCAAATACTCCTGCCTTGCCTGGTGTGGCTGCTTTCAGGGCATGCTCGATATCACAAGGGCAAAAGGCACGGACAAGGAGATAAAATGTTTTACAAAAGGCGATCCACACTGCGCGTATGAGGTGTTGTGGGACTAATAATTTCAGTTTTTGACCCTGTTGTTTGTATATCCCCTTCTGCTTGCAAGCGCGATTCTCATATTAGCAAGTATTTTCAAGCTAAGCAACCAACCACAAACTACAATTGAATGGTAACTGCCATTACCATAATAGGGGTTACCATTATGGATAAACGGCACTGGACAGCTATAATTCTTTTTATACTATCCGTATTTTGGCCGGGAAAAGAGGGCAAAGTTTATTTGTGGTAACAGCCATTACCATAATGATGGTTACCACAGTCATTCAGCGAGAGGAAGCAGCGTTGGGTAGAAAAACGAAAAATAACCTGTTGGTGTACGGCAGGAGGAAAGTGGGTAAAACCTTCCTTGTAAAGGAATTTCTTGAATACGACATTTACGTGCTGATAAAAAGGGGTGGTGGGTACCATATAGAGGGAGGACCCCTCAGAACTTTGGATTCCTATCACCAGTTCCAGGAGCTTCTTAGTGCCTGGTTGGCAGAGGGGAAATGCGTTGCTATTGATGAATTCCAGAGGCTTCCAAAGGATTTCCTTGACATTCTACAGACACTTCCAACCAAAGGGCGATTGATACTAACAGGATCATCGTTTCGCCTTGTCAAAGAAGTGATATCTCCAAAATCCCCAGTTCTTGGGCTCTTCTCTGAGCTGAAAATATCGTTACTTCAACCCCTGGACATATTCAACGGCCTAAATAGAATGATGGAGCCCACCCTTGCCTTTGAGCTTTCCACTTATCTTAGAGACCCCTGGCTCGTGCAATATCTTGATGATGGGAAGATCTCTCTTGAAGATGTTCTTTTCTTTTCAAGAGAGGCCATTCAGTCCTTGACAGGAGAGGTGTTTCTTGAAGAAGAGAGAAGGCTTTCAATGGTCTATGAAGGCATAATTAGAAGCCTGGCTAGAGGCCATTGGAAACTGGCAGAGGTCGCTAACCTTCTTTATTCCAGAAAGGTTCTGGATAAGCCCGACCCGCATCTGGTTCGCCCATATCTATTAAATATGGAGGACATGGACCTCATTACAAGGACCAAGATATATGGCAAGAAAGAATTCATGTACCGCATTCGCTCCCCAATTATGGAGCTGGGATTCCTGCTGGACGAAAGGTATGATTTCTTTTCCCAGAACATGCCCTCCAAAGTGCTCCGCAAGGAACTATCAAATATCATCCCAAGGCAGGTGGAGAGATTCACTGGTGAGTTCTTTGCCCAGGTGTATGGCGGTAGATACGAGTATTTCTACTCCCCTCAGATGGACATAGATTTCATAATAACCAGAGGCAAAAACACGCTAGCATGCGGCGAGGTGAAATGGGGCAAGATGCCAAATATTGCAGACATTGACCTGTTCCTGGAGAGAACCAGACACATCAAAGGGGACAAAATAATCTTCAGCAAGAAAATAATCAAAGATGACAGAGTTATATCCCTTACGCCGGACAACCTAGTGGAATGGATGGCCAGCTTTGAAGAATTAGGTTAGGTGCCTAGCAATCCGTGTTTATTCCCAAACAAGATTAATTTTAAACATGAACACAAGTAATGGGAACTATGGCGGCTCGACCCTGATCTCCAGTTTTCCCCAACCCCTAAATATCCTGCTCCCAATTACCTAACGATAATCATGACATCAGTATTTTTCACGCCCTGGAAGGAATGGGGCAACATGTTCGGCAAGTTCAGGAAGTTGCTGGAGGCATCAGGAGTTGTTGACCACATCCAAAAAGGGGATCTTGTTGCCATCAAGCTCCATGTTGGGGAACTGGGCAATCCACATCACCTCAAGCCTGGGTATGTTCGATATCTGGTGGATGCAATAATCGAGCGCGGGGGAAAGCCATTCATAACCGATACAACCACCTACTACAAGGCCAGCAGGCACAACGCACTAGATCACCACCATAATGCGCGCATGCATGGCTTCACCTATGAGACAACCCACGCCCCTTTCATCGTGGCCGACGGCCTGGGATTTGAGGAGGGCATAGTGGTGCCTACCGAAGGGGAAATGGAGAGCGTTCATCTTGCCCAGCTCTGGGAACAGGTGGACAAGGTGATAGTGTTTAGTCACTGCAAGGGCCATCCCCAGTCAGCATTCGGCGGCGCCATCAAGAACATCGCAATGGGTTGCGCTACCAAGGCTGGCAAACTGGAGCAGCACAGGATGGTAGGACTGGAGGTGGACCTATCCAAGTGCGATGGATGCGGTGTATGCCTTGATAAATGCCCTGATGATTTCCCTGTTATTGAAAATGGAGCAAGGATAACTTCCAAAGAGAGCGAGGAGTGTATGAGATGCCCTATTTGCCATGCCGAGTGCCCAACAAAGGCCATAGAATTGGTTGACCGCGAAAGAATGCCCAAAGCACTGGCCTCTACTGCCAAGGCATTTCTGGACCTGGTTGGAACCGACAATGTTAGCTACATCAGTATGGCTACAAATATCACATGGGGTTGCGACTGCTTCGCTGCTCCAGGCGAAATCATCGCTCCAGACATTGGCATCTTTGCAAGCAACGACATCGTGGCCATTGAGAAGGCGTTTCTGGACAAGGCTGGGACCGAAGTTTTCGAAAAGGCCCACGGCCTAAGCCCCCTAATCGAGGTAGAAGAAGCCGCCAGGCTGGGGCTTGGAAAGCTGGAGTACCAGCTTATGGAGCTTTAGCGCGCTGTATTGTGGAAAGAGGGTAGCCAAATAACAGTAGGGATTTACCTAAAGGGGCAAAAATGGAAATTAAGTTGGTAATGCCCCCATTACTTAGTAATGGTACCATTACCAAATAGGCTATTGCAAATTACGGTTCTAGGATCATTGCCCTACTCACATACCTTTCCCTACATCTCTTTGCTGCCAGGAATTCTTTCGAGCACCATGCCCTCCACGCTTATAGGGAAATAGCGCTGAACAGCCTGTTTTGCCAGGTCATGCTTTGATTCGACATCAGCATAGACTGTAAAGAGAACTTCGCCGACCTCGACCTTGTCTCCCAGCTTCTTGTGAAGTACTATGCCTGCACCCTTGCTATTGGGTGACCCAGCAGCGCGAGCGATCTTTACAATGAGCTTGTTGTCTATCTCGTTGATATAGCCGTTGTGTTTGGAGAGCACATCGAACGCCAGCTCGCCTATCTTTACCTTGTCGCTGGTTATCTCACCGTCTCCACCCTGGGCATGGATTATCTGAAGCATCTTCTTGAGAGCGCTGCCATCCTCCAGAGCCTTCTTGGCAAGAGCTCTGCCCTGTCCCTGGGGAACACCTGACAATTCCATCAGAATTCCAGCCAGGCCTAGCGACTTCTCTATCAGCGAGGAAGAGCCGGTCTCCTTGCCTTCCAGTACCTCCAAGGCCTCCTTGCACTCCAGTGCTGGCCCGATGGTCTGGCCTATGGGCTGGCCTCCGTATGTCAAAGCACACTCCACCCTCATGTCCAGAAGGCTTCCGAGCTCAATAAAGTCTCTGGCATACTTCCTGCCAAGCTCGTAGTCATGGACCTTGGTCTTTGGGCCAATTGGAATGTCCAGCACAAAGAACTCAGCACCCACGGCCTTTTTCTTTGCCATCACTGAGGCTATGACTTGTGAGTAGGGGTCGATGGAAAGCGGGTATTCGGCTCTGATTATAATGTCATCAGCTGGTGCCAGATGTACTCCACCACCCCAAGCAATCACCCCGCCTATGTCCTCGGTTATCCGCTTGATCTGTTCGATACTGAGACTTACGTTGCAGAGCACCTCAAATATATCTGCAGTGCCGCAGGCTGAGCTTATTGCCCTTGAGCTGGTCTTGGGCATGGTAAGACCCAGTGCAGTAACGATGGGCACGATAAGGAGGGTAACTTTGCTTCCAGGAACTCCGCCTATGGAATGGTAATCGAACACTGGCTTCTTGTCGATCTCTATGGTATCGCCTGTGTCCATCATTGCCATTGTCAGGTCCTTAATCTCCCGTAGGCACATTGGATTGATGTAATTGGCTGTTACATAGGCTGATAGCTCTATGTCACTGAGATTCCTGTCCACGATGTCGGTGACCACTGCGCGTATCTCGTCGCCAGTTAGCTCTTTACCATCCATCTTCTTTTTAATGAACTCAACAGATTGAGGTCTCTCTGTATGGAGTATCTGAACAGGATCGCCCTCGGGTACACCTAGATCCTTAAACATCCTGTCAAGCAATCCTACCTCACCCTCCTCAAGCATGATGTCTGTGATCCTAACTATTCCTGTGATGGCCTTGTTGGATGCGCTGACCCTTACCCTGTCCTGGCTGCGCAATATCATTTTTTTGGCGTCTTCGCTATTGAGTATCACTGCATACTCGCCAGCATCTATGTTTATGTGCTTGACCTTACAACTGAGTGTCATCTAATTCCTCCTTTAGTGTCTTTACAACATCGTAGGCCCCCTGAGGGGGTATTAGTCCTGATTCTGTGATTATGGCATTGATATATTTTGCAGGAGTGATGTCGAACACGGGGTTGCCGAACTTCACCCCTGGGAAGTCACTGGGGTCGGCAATCTCCTCTGGCTCGCGTTCCTCTATCTCCACAAGATCCCCTTCCAGGGTATCCATGGAAAATTTGTAGCTCTCGGCGCATACGAAGAACGGTACCCGCGCTTCTTGGGCGCACAGCGCCACCTGGCTGGTGCCGATCTTGTTCACCACATTCCCCTGGGCTGTTACGGTATCGGCCCCGACAAAGACCAGATCAGTCTGCTTCATATAGGTCCTGGCTGCAGAATCAACAATGAGAGTCACATCGATTCCAGCCGCTGCCAGCTCCCGCACTGTAATCAGACCCTGCCTCTTGGGACGGGTCTCGCAGGCGTAGACCTTTATCTTCTTTCCATCCCTGTGAGCCTTGGTTATCACCCCAACTGCGGCGCTGGAGTTGCAGATGGTCATCATCGTAAACCCATCCTTGATCCTCTTCGACCCATGCTCGGCCAGTGCGGCCACTGCCCCATTGGAGAAGGCAATGAACCTGTCGGCTGCCTCAATCATACCGGTGCGAAGCGCCTCCACATCGGCACTGGCACCGTCACCAGGAAGCTGAATCTTCAGGCCCTTGAGCGAGTGTAGCAGTCCATTTTTAAGCGACACTGCAGTGGGCCTTGTGGCCAGAAGATGCCTTGCGGCCTCCAGCATAGTCTGTCTGAACTCTTCAGGACTCTCAGCCTCCACCAATTTGGCGTGTTCCATCAAAGCCTCTGCGGCGGCTCTGGCTATCCTGCCGGCTCCACGGATGCGCATTGAGCTTATTCCTTGGGCAGTGTCCTCTAAAATGTTCATATTATCAGGATTTCCCCAATGGGAAAGCAGATAGATAAGGTTTATCGAGCAAATGTCATTGAGATCCCGTGGTGTTGCCCGCTCTAAAGCGGTGTTTTCTTGAGCCAGTCCACATCGCTTAGGTACAGGCTACGAATGTCCTTGATGCCCATTGTCACCATTGCCAACCTTTCCAGGCCAAGACCCCAGGCCATCACTGGATGTTTGACACCAAGAGGCTCGGTGACCTCAGGTCTGAATATGCCAGCGCCTCCAAGCTCCAACCACTTGCCTCTGAACTCGGCATCAACCTCCAGGCTGGGCTCGGTGTACGGAAAGTAACTGGGGCGTATCCTGATGTTGGGAAAGCCCATTAGCTTATAGAACTCCTTCAAGAGGCCTATCAGCATCTGAAGGCTGGCGCCCTCCTCCATTGCGATGCCTTCGATCTGGTGAAACTCAGGAAGATGGGTGGAGTCTATGGCCTCGTGCCTGAAGACCCTGCCAACCCCAAACACCTTCAATGGCGATTCAGGGTTCTCTGCAAGGTACCTTATGGTGTTGACAGTGGTATGGGTCCTGAGCATGGCCTTTTCTGCAACATCCCTTTTCCATTGATATCCCCAGCCAATGGATCCAGTGCCTCCACCGTTCTCGTGAACTCCCTTTATCAGGTCGACCTTGTCATCTGGCAGATCGATCATGGAGGGCTCGGACATGTAAAACGTATCTTGTATCTCTCTTGCAGGATGATCCTGGGGTATGAATAATGCATCCATGTTCCAGAAGCTGGACTGGATGTAATCCCCTTCAATTTCTGAAAAGCCAAGTGAAAAGAATATCTCGCGAATGGATTGGATGAGCCTGCCAAGCGGGTGAAGCTTGCCTGGATGAACAGTTGGGGCAAAGGTCTGGACATCGTACCTGCGGAACTCCGCCTTCTCCCATTTGCCTGAATGCAACATCTGGGGGGTAAGACTGGCAACCTCCTCCTTTATTGGAAGCTTCGATTTCGATACCTCCAGGCCTGCAGGGGTCAAAGAAAACTCCCTCAGGGTCATCTCCCGTTCCTTGATGATCTCCTTGCGAGATTTTAGATCCTTGATTACCTTGGGCTCGACCTCGCTGGCCAGAACCTCATCTTCCTTACCAAGCCGCGCTATGAAGGCTTCATCAGCTCCAGGCCTGGATATGGCCTCCTTGCCCTTGTCGGTCATGGTCAGCAAGGTGGTGCCGCCTTCCTTACGGATATCAGCCCAGCCCTTGCGCTTGAGCCATCCAAAGGCGATGGACACTTCCTGGCCTGAGAGCTTGCCAGAATCTCGCATCTCACCCATAGACATCTGGCCTCTTGCTTTTTTGAGCAATTTCAAAGCCCTGCGTTCAGGCAGTTCCTTTGAAGCAAGCTGTTTTTTTTTAAGAGAAACGTAAACCACCGGCTCCTCATCGATCTGAACCAGGCCTTTCATTCTGAGCCAGGAGCCTGCGCTCATCACCTCGGTCAGGCTCTTGAACCCACCCGACTTGCGCAACTGGTCAGGTGGAGCCCTCTCGATGTCGGCAAGAGTTCTGAGCAGGCGTTTTTCGGGATTTGAAAACGTCCTGATAAGATCCTGAAGCTCTTGCTCGTCCATATAAACCGGTTATGGAGCGGTGGGTTATATGGATTTTGGGGAGGCGGGTCATGCAAATGGTAGAGTGGCACCGAGCCCTATCTCTTCTGCCAGCGTCTCCCGCGTCCAACCAAAAGGCAGGAGCAGGCTCTCCCCTGCCCTGCAAAGCAGTTCACAGTATTTGTCCGCATCAAAGCGGTCTAACTGTTCCGAAAGCTCAGGAAGGGCTACTCGATCCGTCCAAACCTGGCGTTCTTGTAGCCAGTATAGCCAAAACAGGTTACCAGCAGCCATTTTAGGGCTTTGGCCCTTCCCTTGTAGCTCTCAGATTCTTCTCTTAAAGAATCATAAGAGGATGGGTCGAAAGAGGGAATATGACCAGAAGAGGGACTGTCCATTTTTGCCTCGCCTGCCTTTATCAGTCTCTTGTATGCCATTCTTCTTCTCACAATGGAACCTACCACCCTGGCTATTATACCCTTTCTTTTCTCGCAGATCGGGTACAGAAGCTCAGGGACACGGTGACGGGAATCAGGGCAGCAACTGCATAGAACAGTCTCAGGAGATATGTTGTGAACGCTCATTATGCTGGGGTAAAGAGATGCAAAGTCCACCTCCACAACCCCCTCGTGTATCCCGACCACAGGATCGAGGATGAGCCCGCCTCTGTCTGCAACTCGCAGCTCCAGCGCAGTTTTAAAATCCTCTAGCCTGTTCTTTTTCCAGAGCACGATCGAACCGTCTCTTAGTGCCAGAATGACCAGGTTTGTAGATCGATTCGGCTATGTGGCACTCTACCTCATCCTATCCATCCCCTTGATGGTGGACACTGTACCGCTCTACGTATTCTCACTGTACAATGATACCACAGACGGGGACGGCATGGCCAGAAAATGGTTCGCTGTGGTGAACTTCATGGGAGGCTGTACAAAAGCCATCATCATCTTCGCGGTGTTCAGTCAGTTCGGGATGAAGCTGGTATGATGGAATTAAATCCAGGTAAAATATGTGCAATACCACTAAAAAACAACAGAAAAAATCGTCTGGCCTTCGACGTCTGCCGAACCGGCTTTCATCCCATTTAGGCGTTGGCTAAGTTATCGGTTATTGGAGGGCGATATCGACCCCTACACCACCCTAACCATCGATAACCGGGACTTAAGGAGGGAGTATCCGCACAATAACCTTTAAGTATTAAAAGGGCTCTCCAGCGGAATATCGCAAAGGTTTTGCGATTTGTGTAAGAGGTTGTAGCGCCAATGCACTGCTTCCTTTTGTACACAGATAACCGAGAAAGATAGGCTAACAGGGATGCTTAGTCTAGCGAGATTTTGGAGGAAACAATATGTTAAGAAAAGAAAGAATGGCTGCCCTTCTTGTGGCAACTATTATGGTGACCACTGTGTTCGCCGGTGTGGGATTCATCCCAATGGCCGGAATGGCACAGACTATCGAGCTGGATACCGAGAACGAGGCTGGAGATGATCTGGTCGGACTCAGCAGGTATTTTGTAGCTGGAAAAGACCTCACAGCACGTGTGTGGGAAAATTCAGACAATCCAGCTGGATGGTATGGTGATATTGATAGCGATGGTGGAATCTTCGTCGGTGAGCAGGACTTCTATGTAGAAGTTGACCTGTTCTCCAAACTTTATGACGACGGAGACGAGCAGACAGGCGACGAGATCCTTCACGACGTTAGCGTGGAGATCGGAGAATTTGGCACCGAGGTATATGAATACTGGGCCGAATTGACAGATGGCAGCGGCTTCGGCTGGGTTCCATACGATAATACAGACACAACAGGAAACTACCCAGAGCTGAACCTCCCAGCGCCATTCGATTGGAACATGGCCGTAGATGAATACGACTATGACCCAGCAACCTATGCAAAGACCGGAACCGAGGATCAGGCGTACAACAACTACGCTCTGTACAGCGGTGAGGGACAGGCCTGGAGCCCAGTTGCGAACGCCTTCATTACTGAGGACGTCGTTGGTAACGAAAAGTATACCATGGGTGCCTATGCCAGAATGCCTGACGGCGGCGATGTGACCACTGACACTGATGTGGACACTGATGGCGATGGAGCCACCGATGGCGACGACTGGCTGGATCTCAACAACGATGGTAAGATCACAGCCACTGACCCAGTAGAGCTTCTTCAGATCACTGGACCAGAATCCGGTAAGCACAAGGTCTTCGGAGAGTTCGTCGGTGATGCTGCGCTCAACATTGAGCCTGGCATATACAAGGTCCCAATCCAGGTGACCTACTATACCCAGAGCTTCCAGGATGTCAACGTCGACCCAGATCATAACACTGGCTACGATGCAGTGCTTGCTGGCGACGTCGGTATGGAACCCACTACTACATCAGCTGGCATGTTCGCAGGCCAGCCTGACTGGGAGACCGGAACCGCCGACAACCTCGGAATGTGGTCATACTATTACTGGATCCCATACAACAGTGTGGATGCAGAAGTGCCCATGGATGCCGATAACGACACCTACAGCCTTGCCGCAATGGCAAACCCTGATGGTGACGATGGCAAGCCTGGTGTCGCCGCAGAGAGCAATGTCGAGGACGGTCTGGATGACAACGGTAACTGGCTTAAATTCGGTCCTGACATGAAGCCCGGCGTTGCTGGCAAAGATGATGACTTGAATGGCATCATTGATGACGACTCAGAGATCGGCATGGGCGACGACCACGACAAGGACGCAGATGGCAATCCTAGTGATAACTGGGATGGCGACTTCGCTGATTTCAATGGCGATGGCGACTATGGTTACGACCCAGAACCGTTCGTTGATGAGGGTAACCTCGATAATGATGATGCATGGTTCGCTGAGGATGTCTGGCAATATCCAGATGATAACCGTAACTGGAAAGAAAATGAAGTCATGCACGACGTCACAGCAACTCTTCCAGACCATCATGATTATGGCCTGAGATTCCCTGCTCGAACATACTTCGAAATAAACGGTGATGCCACACTCTACGAGTCTGGGGAGTACCTGTTCGTTGATACGGATGTCTCAACAACAGTCGGTTCAACAGAACCCTGCCTGTTCCCTCTTTGGGACTGGGAGTATTATGATACTACCATGGGCGGAAATGTCGTACCTACTCCTTATAGGAACAAAATCGACGGTGAAACCATTCCTGACTCCATATATTTCAATGACCTTGAAAATCCGAATGGTGTATGGGATCAAGATGTGGAAAGCATCTGGGATGATGGCAATGCCGATGGCATATATGATAATAACGAAGAAATATATGATGAAGCCGAAGTGAGCCTTGTAGACGGTTTCACAGCCGGTACCCAATTCAACATCGCATATCCAAACGCCCTCTATTATAATTCGGGCGGTAGCTCGGGAAACGGTGGTAATGACATCGTCTGGCAAGACACATTGAACGTCAACGACGATGCATATGACGCTACTGAATCTATATTCCTTAGAACCTATGACCTTACAGTAGGCGATAATGGGAATACCTTCACTGGTACAAATCCATCATTCTGGAATGGTGGCGTTGGCGATGTTCCTAGCTGGGACTGGGTCTTTGAAGGATCTGATGATATCTGGTATAACACTGTGGACAATGTCCCTGCACCAGATAACCTGGATCTTCCACAGGTCTTCTATGACCACATGGATGCCGACGATGATGGACACCCAACAGTAGGCGATGTGAACGTGGACGAAGCATGGGAGTACGGCTGGAACAACGTCGCACCTGGTGCCACCGGAATCAACGACAACCCTGCCGAACTACCAGAATATGGTGATGACAACAACGACGGCGTACAGGAGTACACCGGCACCATCAACCTGGTAGACGATTACCTCGAACACAGGTATGACCTGGACACCGACGACGGCGAGCCCCTAGATGAGCTTACCTTCGTGAAGGTTCAGAACTACCTCGAGGCGCCAAAGACCGATGATAACGGTTTCTACAGCTATCAGCAGGCCTGGTACAACGACTGGGAAGGTATTCCAGATGATGGAATGTCCGATCCTGTCGCTTGGGGATATTTACCCATCATGGAAAGCTACGATGATGGCGATATAACCACTCTAGACGGCTGGGGCGATGGCGACGGCGGGGTCGCTGGAGGTCC
>JAUVCJ010000273.1 GCA_030595765.1 Thermoplasmatota archaeon
GCATGCAAGCACTGCGGAATGGTGCAGGCTGGGGATGCTTTCTCACCATCGAGCGTGAACGTCTACAAGAAATACGACCTGGAGCCTGAGATCCATGTATAAATGCAGCCAGTGCAAGACCCCGATAAGCACGGACATCAGTACCGTGGGCATCCAGTGCGACAAATGCAGCTCGAAGATCTTTTTCAAGGACAGGCCCAACGTCAAAAAAGAGATCCGGGCCAGGTAGAATGATCCGCTCTGCTCGAATATTCATACCAATGGCAAGTTCCAAGGCTCGAATCATTACCCGTTCCCTGGAGCCTGAGAGCGAGGTTCCATCCTTCAGGACAATGGTGGGTATTACAGAGGTTCAAGACGGTGTTGAATTATTGATAGAAGCGGAAGACACCGCTGCACTCAGAGCCGCAAGCAATTCATATCTAAGATGGATGGAGATGTTGATTAGAACGATTGAAACAAAGGAAGGATGATAAAATGAGCGATACACCACCACAGCTTCAGAACCTGATCACCCAGTATCAGGGTGCCCAGCAGCAGTTCCAGATGATATCGAACCAGAAGGGTCAACTCAGCCTCCAGAAGAGAGAGGTCGAGCGCTCGCTGGAGGAGCTTAATAAAGTGCCTGACGACAAGAGTGTCTACAAGAGCATCGGCGCAGTACTGGTTGAGGTGTCTGATAGAGACTCTCTTAAGACCGACCTTTCCGATCAGCTGGAGTCTTTAGGTGTACGGGTAGATACCCTTGAGAAGCAGGAAACCCACTTGAGAGAGAAGATGCAGAACCTCAGCCGCCAGATCCAGGAAAATAGCGGCGGAGCACCAACCAACTCCTGAGCGGTGTGGGTATGGAGCCTTCTGCTCGCAAGATGCTTGAGAAGCAACATTATTACATCGCTGGAGAGCACAGTGGTGTCAAGACCTGCCACTGGCTCAAGGAGAAGCTGTTGCGTAGACGGGTCTGTTACAAGGAGAGCTTTTACGGGATAGAGTCTCACAGATGCCTCCAGATGACGCCAGCTCTAAACTTTTGCAATCAGGGCTGTATCTTTTGCTGGCGATACCATGGCTTTGACAAGAACGGGTTTGGAGATTGCGACGACCCCGAAACAATACTCGACGAGTGCATCAAGGGTCAGAGAAAGCTCATATCCGGTTTCAAGGGAGACGAGCGTACAGACCCCAAGATGTGGGAGGAAGCCACAAGACCCAACCAGGTGGCTATTTCGCTCAGTGGTGAGCCGACCTTCTATCCCAAGCTTGGAGAGTTCATTGAGCTTTGCCATAAACGTGGGATGACCACATTCCTGGTGACCAATGGCACCACTCCGAAGGTATTGGAGAACTTGGACCCACTTCCCTCCCAGCTCTATGTAACAGTAGCAGCACCTAACCCCAAGATATTCAAGGACCTTTGCCGCCCGCATATCTCCAACGGCTGGGAGCTTCTCAACCAGACCCTGGACATCCTCCCATCGCTTGATACCAGAACCGTCATACGCCATACCCTTGTAAAGGACTGGAACTTCGGATGGGAGCGCGAATACGCCAAGCTGGACGAGAAGGCTGATACCGACTTCATCGAGCCCAAAGGATACGTTTTCGTAGGCGAGTCCCGCAAAAGAATGACCATCACCAACATGCCAAGCCACCAGGAGGTGCGCGAGTTCTCTGAGCGCCTTGGAGACATCTTAGGCAGGGCAGTCATCAACGAGCAGAAGCCCAGCAGGGTGGTGCTTATAGGCGATGAGGGGATGGACACTAAGCTGCCTGGGAAGTGAGATATTGCCGGATGACAGCTTTTTTTCCATTTAGGTATAAGGCTGGCAAGAGCATGATATACTAACATAAAATTTTGATCCATTACTCAGCAAACATACCGGTGAATTGAGCCCAGCACAGATACCTTCTCAGTGAAGCATATTAGCGCATACGCATGATGGTGCAAATAGTAGTTTGTGAATGGACTGCATACTACACTATTTGTTATAGCGATATATTTGCTATTCCGCCCCAGAGCACGAACATATTTACCTACCAATGGGTTTGAATACTTTCATCCACCCCCCAAATAACATTATTAAAGGATATCACGGTTACATATTGTATCTCCGGGTGGATATTATGGGCAGAGCAACTTACAAGGACTTTTTTGGCAGATCAACGGGGTTTTATGAACCTATCAGTGGCTCCATCGCTCTAGGCTATGGCTCTTATTTCGGCCTCGGCCTCTTTGTCCCAGAAGCCACCAATCCAGGCGGTTCTCCATGAATTCCAAGGACGCGATGGTCGTCTTCCAGGGAAAGGGCATTCGTAGGGTCTGGTATGATGAACAATGGTATTTCTCGGTCGTTGATATCGTTGCTATCTTAACGGAAAGCAAGGATTCTAGAAATTAC
>JAUVCJ010000189.1 GCA_030595765.1 Thermoplasmatota archaeon
CCAACGTTATCAGTTGCAAGGCTGTAGATGTCCTGCATACTGAAGTCGCCTTTGATCATTAGATGGGCTGGTCTTTCATTCACGAAGGTGATTGGGAGTAGTGCCAATTATTACTTTGGTTCTCTTTGTGACATATTTTAAAAAAGTTATTTCAAAACAACATGCTGCCTACATTTGAACTTTTTACCTTTTTTAGAGTTGTAGGTCTAAGTTGTAGGGAGTAATTTTTCAGTTATAGATGAATAGTTTTCATCCTTGGCTATAAGTATGAAAAAAGAATAAATCATCTTATATGCTTAAAATCTAGACATATGATTGAAATTCAGAGATTCTAGACTTATGCTTTAAATCCAGAGATGCGTCTCCAAAGTTGATAGGGCGGGCAAAGGGATACACCCTCCTCCTTGAAGGGCTGTTCCCTCTAAAAAGGGGTATCGTTGCCGATGTAGCATTCTATCGAGTGTTCAGCGAATATTTCCCTGGCCCATTCCATGCTCTCCCTGGTTGGCGTTGTCCGCAGGTCGAAATTATATGTCAATCCAAGGAGCTTATACTTTGAAGAGCCAAGATGATGCAGAGGCAGAATATTGATCTCGCCTTGACCGACGCCTTTTATGAACTCGGCTGTTGCCTTCACATTTTCAAATGAATCGTTGAATCCAGGAACCATGACCATTCGGAACATCATTCTAATGTTTTCAAGTTGTGCGATCTTCTTAGCGTTATCAAGTATGGTATTGTTCAAAACCCCGGTAGCCATTCTGTGCATCTTGGGATCCATGTGTTTGATATCAAAAAATATCCAGTCAAGGTAATCCAATATCCCTTCGAAATGTGCCCATGGAGCATGTCCGGATGTTTCCATTGCGGTGTGGATATAGGAATCATGGCATCTTTGGAGAACAGATCTGGTGAAGTTGTATTGGAGCATCGGGTCTCCTCCAGATAACGTCACTCCCCCTCCAGCCCCCCAATATTGTCTGTCTCTTTGTATCGTTTTCATGAGTTCTTCAATTGTCATATAATATCCAGAGACAAGCAGGGCGTTGTGATCACACACATCCATGCATTCGAGATCGACACATCCTCTGCATATTGTCCGATCTATTACAGCAACCTCCCTTTCCTGATCTATACAGACAGCTTGAGATCTGCAGGCCTTCACACAATCAAAATTCCCGATACACCGGTCTTGATAATACATTAGCTGAGGGAGGGGGGAAATCCCCTCTGGATTGGAACACCATTTACATTCAAGAGGGCATCCTTTCAAGAATATAAGGGTCCTGCACCCGGGGCCATCATGAACCGAGTACCCCTGGATGTCGAATATCAACCCTTTCGTGTCTTTATCGCGCATTCATCTATCCAACCAATTAAAACTATCACATGTCTTGGCCAAAAGGTCTGGATATGTAACGGCTT
This sequence comes from Thermoplasmatota archaeon, assembly GCA_030595765.1. Classification (GTDB taxonomy): domain Archaea; phylum Thermoplasmatota; class Thermoplasmata; family JAUVCJ01; genus JAUVCJ01. The sequence continues at coordinate 1,426 of JAUVCJ010000189.1, forward strand.
CGTTCATGCATGTTCCGAGGTGTTCTTCTGTTTCATTGTAATGTTTACAGAACCTGCATTTTTTCACCTGGGTAAAATCGTCACACCCTTCTTCGTCTGCCATCACCGTCGTCTTTTTCACATTACAGAATCCTTTGAAGACGTCTATGGCAAGGTATTCTTCACAATCTATGTGGGTTTTTTTTTCCATATTATCACCTACCCAGTTTTCTCATATTCTGTTCTAGCTATGATCTCGTCCTGAATTGGTTTTCCCAGTTCCACCCAATACTGGGTGAAACCCGCCACCCGCACCATCAATCCTCGGAATTTGTCTGGGTTGGCCTGGGCATCTTTTAGCATCCTTGAATCGACTATATTGAACTGGACATGGAACCCACCTCTTCTCATATACGCCCGGATGAGTTCAAGCAGTTTCCTAGCTCCTTCCCGGCCTTCCACTGCTGATGGGTGAATCTTCATGTTCAACTGGGTGTTTTGAGATTTGGAATGGTCCCAGCATGTTGCGGAATTGAAAAGTGCATATGGGCCGTTCCTATCTGTTCCAGGATATGCCGACATCGAGGCATCAGCAAATGTGGTGCCCGAAAGCCTTCCATCAGCGGATGCTAGGGTGACTGCACCCATGGGTCCATGGGTGGATACGGATATCTGGCACGCATAGAGTGGTTTATCATACAACGAAGTGTAGTCATGGCACATATCACAGAACCATGATTCCCATTTTTCGAAAATGTCATCCACGTAAGGGTCGTCGTTTCCATATTTTGGAGCATTCAAACAAAGCTTATGGATCCGGGCCCACTTCTTGGCTTCCGGGCTTTTCTTCTGTTCGGTCAGGGAATATGATCCCACCTCATCTGCATGCTTATAGCCGAAATTGTTATCTATTGCATTTTTTAGTTCTGCAAGTGTGAACAACTTTTCTTCGTACACGTTCTTTTTTAGGGAGGCAAGCGAGTTAACTAGATTCACACCCCCGCATGTTTCCACGTTAAAGGTAGTATTGTAGCGGGAACCCATCTGGCCTATATCCTTTCCATTTGTCAAACAATCAGGCTTCAAAAAAGAATTGATCACAGGAGGTGTTATCTTTCTCCAGGCATCATGCTGGATATTGTTACACAAACAAAGCACTTTCACAGTCTCTCTAAAGTACTTTTGGAACGCCTCCCAAACTTCCTCATATGTGTCAAGCTTATAGCCATGGGATGGGAACACCCTTTCTCCAGTCCTCGGATCCATTCCGTCATACAACACCAGTTCCAGGGATTTGGGAACGCCTATAAAATGCACTCCTACGCTTGTTGCAGTTCCAGCGCCTCCTGGGATCCAATACTCCTTCCCATCAAGGTCGATAGGCAGCCAAGTGCCGGCCGATGACTCCAGACAACCTCCAATGGACCAGGAGCGGGCCTCCTCCAGGGTCATACCTTCGTCTTGGTAGTTGTTCATGATGAACTCCATGGCTGTCTGATTGTTTATCCAAGCTGGATAGCCGGTCCCAGTCTTTGTACATTCCACACTCTTCATTAGGATATCTTCCGGCAGCTTTTCATCGTAGAGTATGCTCAAGGTAGGCTGGGGGGTGGCACAAGTCATTGCCGATTCCAATATCAACATCTCCAGCTCGTTGGCAGAACTCTGTCCATTTTTATCAAGACCGCCTATGCAGAGGTTGTTGAAAGTGTTGCCAGATAGAACACCTCCTACCACACCCATAGATGCAAAACAATCCAGTTCTGTGAATTTCATTCTCATGCATTCTAGAAGTTCCATAGTGCTTTCTTTGGTCAGTGTCCCATTGTCCATATCATTCTTCCACCACGGATACAATATCGCACCCAGCCTTCCTGGGGACATCCCGGAGATGCAGTCTTCGTTTAGAACTGCGGTATGGAATGTCCAGCAGATCTGGAGAGCATCACGGAAGGTGCGAGGGGGTTTGGAGGATATCCACTCCATAATCTCGGCGATCTCAGCATATTCCTTCCTCTGTTTCTCATCATGTTCTTTTTCAGCAAGTCTCCGCGCTTCTTTGGCATGGTTCAATATCCAGCTCTTTATTCCCTCAATTCCGATGACCACTGCTTGATAGAAATAGAGGCGGTCCATATCCGGCTTTCCAGCGACCTCTCCGATCTTGTCCTTACAATAATCGATTATCCCATCTATTCCATATTTCAGTGGATAGTAATAGTTAATGACCTCACGGCCCTGGGGGAGTGTATATCCAGAATCGAACATACAGATGACAGATCTCATAATTGATTCTTTTTCTTTATATTCAGGCACCATTTTTTCATATCTAGATCCGATATCTTCTACCGAGCGGTTCTTCCACGCCTTGGCGGTTCTGATAAGGATGGGAAGCTCTTCTTTTCTCAAACCGAATTTTCCAGCAACAGAGAGGATGTTCCCAACACTTTCTGTGACATTGCCACCTCCTGCCCCCCATTTGGTGACCTCATCGGCGCTCAACTTTCCAGCTTCCAACGCCTCCTTGTACATGTCGTCCTCTTTACTCATGAAGTAGGATCCGGATAGCCAGGGCATAGGATATGATCCTCTGAGGTAGTGGGTCTTTCCCATTACCAGCAATTCTCCTGGGAATATCGCAGGGGTCAGATGCTTAAAGGCGCTCTTTATGGCCTCTGCCCGCCTGATGATCGGGATATCTCCTTCTAGCTCCATCCATCTTCGTGTATACCAGTGTGGAAACTCCATGGACACAGATGAGCTCGTCTTAAAATAGAGGTCACGTATCTTTTGCACCCTCTGAGAAGGTTTTTTCTCGATTTCCCTTCCCTTAACATCCTTTGATTTTCTTTCCCCGTACTGGAAAAAAAGCCCACACTCATCGACATCATCGTTCATCTTATTATCAGGCATTTTAATACCTCCGGCTCCCTCAGTGATTTTGTTGAAAAATATGGGACTGCCAGCAGTGAGAATTGCAAAAGTACCTCGGATATATAAATCTACTGCTCTTTGCAGGTTTGGAGAGGAATATAAATATTGTTGCGGAACTATAAATTGTCCAATCAAAGGTTCTTTTATTTGCTTGCTAGTTCAAATCCTCTGTTGAAGGCCTCAACATTGACTTCTATAGTCTTTTTTGGAACGATGCCACTGAGTGTTTCTATCAGCTCCTCTTTTTCAAGTGGCAGGATACCCACTCCTGAAGCGGCTCCTATCACTATAATGTTGGATACAAGAGAGTTGCCAAGTTCATATGCCATCCCTCTGGAGTCAAGGGT
>JAUVCJ010000214.1 GCA_030595765.1 Thermoplasmatota archaeon
GACAGGAGGCAAGTGCTAGTTTCCTTGTAGAGAACACTGGCAATGGAGAAGATTCATTTTCACCTTCCATATCAGGAACATCCATATCGGGAACATCCATATCAGGAACATCAATTCCAGGAACAGCCATCCCGGGAGGCGGCTGGTTGCCCATGCTTCCTGCTACGGTCGGGCCATTGACCCCGGGGAGCACTCAGGATTTTGATGTAGGGGTTGAGGCTCCAGTTGATGCACCGGAGGGCACTGAAAATATAATATCAGTATCACTGGTCTCAGCTTTCAACTCCAGCATAGTCCGTGGTGGCACAGCTCTATTTAGGGTTGACAAGGTTGTTGACCTCTCCATTTTTACACCGCCTGATAAGAGCGCGCCACCTGGTGGGATCATAGAACTTGGTTTTGATGTTACAAACCTGGGAAATGGCCTGGACGCTTTCAACCTTGTTGCAACGATCGTTGGTAATGGGGCAACCGTAACCATACTTACCCACACATCAGGCCAGATGGTGCCTGGCGAATCGAGGATGATCCCAGTTAGGATAACAATGGACCTGGGGCTGGTTGCAGAGAGGCAGGTGTTTGTCAACCTTACAGCATCATCGGTCTTTGACCCGGCCATCCAGCTATGGAGGCATGGAACTGTGAATGTGAGCTCAGAGCCTAAAGTTGAAGTATGGTCTCCCTCGCAAAGGGAAGCATCCAGGGGATGCCAGAAGAGCTATTCCATCCTGGTCATGAACACCGGCAACGCTCCTGATAACTATTCAATATCGATCGATCATACTGATAGCAACTGGCGCCTGGGTTTGGAGAATGAGTACACTGGCAACGTGGAGGAGTTTGGAACCGCCACATTCCAGGTGTATCTGACCCCACCATTTGATGCCCAGAGAGGGAGGGCTGTTGGTGTGGAACTGATCCTCATCAGCAAACTGGACCCAGAAGTATCGCATCGGCATTTTTTTGTTGTGACCATACCTGGGCCTGACCTCCCACCCAATGCTCAGATTTTGGCACCAGTAAGTGGCCTAGAGCATGAAAGTGCCCTTGAGCTGGAACTCTCCGGTAATGGCACCATTGGTGGCAATGCCTGCGATGCCCTAACATATCAATGGAGCTCCGACCTGGATGGGATACTCGGAACTGGTCCGATCCTGAATGCTCAATTAAGCCCTGGTCAGCATCAGATAACCCTGCTTGTCAATGACAGCCTTGGCCTTACTGATGTGGACTATGTCAGTGTGGAAGTATTGGGGCAGGGAACTGTGGACAAGGGCCTGGATCTGATGATCGTAGTGCCAGTGCTTGCGGCAATTGTTGCTTCCATTCTCTTGGTATTGTGGTTTGGTTTGTGGAGGCCAAAGGAAAAAAGCGATAGCGATAAGAAAAAGAATGGATGAGAAAAATGAGAAATGGATAGGGAATGAATGTTTTTATCGTCATTTGGTCCGCTCAAGCAATCGACGCCTGAAACCCAGGTTGGATCTGATCTTGAAGTCGTTCAGGAACATCCCTTCTGCAAGAGATAGACCCATGACGAACTTATACATGCCCTGGACATCTGGGTGACGGGGATCCAGCTCTGAATCAGTTGCATGCTTGCGTATCATTGCCATGGCATCCTCCTGGTCTCCCATCTGGCTTACAAAATGTGCCTGGATGAGATCAAAGGTCTGGGTCGGATTAAGCTCTCCATCCGGTATCTCTAGCTTTATCTTGCTTGTATCTGGAGCAAGTTCGACCTCCAGCGTCATCTTTCCGATCTGGGCAAAGGCCTCCTCAACGTTCTCTCCAGTTTTTGCGCTGGTCATGAATGCAGGTGCGTTGAACTGGTCTGCTATTCCTGTCAGATATTCCATGCTGATCTGCTGCCTGTCAGTAAGGTCGCATTTGTTGGAAAGAAATACCAAGGGCGCGTCGGGGGCAGATTTCTGCAACGATGGTATCCAGTATTTTTGCAGCGATTCAAGGGTTCCACTTCTGGTGCCGTCGCAAATTATAAGGGCGCCAGATGCACCAGTCATTCCCAGTGCCTGGACATTGGTGTAGTCTTTCTGGCCGAGTATGTCCCAAATCATGAGGGTCAGCGTATAATGGTTGGTTGGATGGGTGATGGTCAGTGTTTTTTTGCTGATCTTGGTCCCAATCGTGACTATGTAGCTGTCGTCGAACATGTCCTGAACGAACTTACGAATGAGTGATGTTTTGCCAACAGCGCCATCACCTAAAAGGACAATCTTTTTGGAAACCTTCAGCTCTTCCATGACTATCAGCCTCTTCAACCCGTTTACTCAGTCTGCCCTATGGAGAATGGCTTATTTATGCTGTTCGCCCCAAATCATTCCAAGCTGTGTGGTATTGAGGAGTCTGGGATACTAATTGTAGATGGGTAATTGCAGCTGTATAACAATGAGAGATAGATAAATAATGAGATATAGATAAAGAATTTGAGATCGATAAATAATGAGGGCTAGATAAAGAATTAGAGATAGATAATAAAAGTAGATGGCTATTAACGGAGACGGTATGTGGCGAAAAATCGGTGGATTAACTCTATGAAGTTTTGGAACTCTACGATGTTTTGGAAGTGAAGGTGCCTATATGAAAAATGGAGTTTACCATATGCTGAATGACTGGGCATTCTATTTCATAACCGATGAAAGGCTGACCAAGACCGGAATTCTTGACGACATCCATCTTGCCATTAGGGGGGGAGCAAGAGTGGTCCAGCTCAGATGCAAAGAAATGGGTGGCATGGATAAGGATGACACGGACGAGGATAGTTTTCTCGATCTGGCCTGGACAGCTAGAAAAATGACTGAAGTTGTCGGTGTGGACCTGATAATAAATGATAATCCCATCATCGCCAGCGAGGTTTATGCCGATGGCCTTCACCTGGGTCAGACCGATATGCCAATGCAAGAGGCACGGAGCATTTTCTCTGGCATTATCGGGAGGTCCACACACAGCAAAGAGCAGGCCAAGATAGCAGTCGAGGAAGGGGCTGATTACATAGCGGTTGGCCCGATCTGGGCGACAAGAACCAAGCCAGATGCCGAGGGACCTCAGGGCCTCCAGCTAATTCGAGAGGCCAGAACGCTTACTGACAGGCCGCTGGTTGCCATCGGTGGCATTGACCTTGCCAATGTTGGTGAAGTGATAATGGCTGGAGCGGATTGTGCATGTGCCATAAGCGCAACCGTTGCCAGTGACGATGTTTGCAGGAGTGTCACCGATTTTGAGAAGTTGATCAGAGCCATCACTGCCAAAAAATAGCCATTGGAAGCACTGCAGAGGAATGGCCACCAGAAACATTGCAAATAAATAACCACTGCAACCACTGCAAAGAAACATCCATCACAATATCATCACAAAATCCCTCACAAACAGCGTATAGAAATGACCAATGCAAGCACTGCAAAGAAATATGGAGGGGAAACCCCATAGGTAGGTCAAACTCCACTGGAGCCACGTCCATGAACGACCGGGAAAAAGAGCAGCCTAGCGGCATAAACAGCATGAACGGCACAAGCGGCACAAGCGGCATAAGCGGTCTTGGTGGGGAGTTTGCTCTTATCCGCCAACTGACCCGGGGGCAGGGTTTTTCTGACCTGGATCCCTCTGCGGTGCTCAAGGGAGTGGGGGATGATTGCGCAGTCCTTAGATGGACTGATGACAGGGCGTTGCTTGTTACCACTGACATGCTTGTGCAGAACCGTCACTTCAGGCTGGACTGGTCAAGTCCAGAGGACATAGGGCAAAAGGCCATGGAGGCCAGCGTATCCGATATCAGCGCCATGGGAGGCACTCCACTCTGGGCGTTCGTGTCGCTTGGCCTGCCTGATGACTTTAACACCGATGATGCCAAAGGGATATACGATGGCTTTAACCTCTCTTGCTCCAGGCACAACTTTCACATCCTTGGCGGGGACACCACAGCTTGCCATGAA
>JAUVCJ010000084.1 GCA_030595765.1 Thermoplasmatota archaeon
GTTGTAGGTTCGATATTTCTTAGGCATGGTATCACTTATATACCCAGATGGCATAAAAATATATATAGATTTTTGAACCATCTCTGGTAACAAACAAAGAGTTTTTCATGCCACTTTATGGGGTATTACTCGGACAGGCTCCTTTCCTGATTAAAAAAATTTCTCTTTCTTGATCCTCTGCAAATGTCTGCTGCAAGCGAGCCATCCAGATCCAAGTGGTATTTGTGAGCCCTGCTAATAAATAGCGCCGAGCCCGCAGATGGGCGCGCGTAGCGAGCCATCAAGGGCAAGGCGTCATTTTAGACTGAGCCTTGCGAAGGAAAAAATGACGCCGAGGGGGAGATTCGAACTCCCGCGGAGGTTTCCCCCCAACAGGTTACACGTGCCTGAATATCAGGCAACTCGAGCCTGCCGCCGTAAACCGGGCTTAGCTACCTCGGCTCGCTATCTCGCCGAGGTAGCTAAGCCCGGGAGGGGCTATTGGGAAATAGCCCCGAACCGGGCTCCCGAAGAACGCCTTATGGGTTTCTGAGGGTGAAGAGCATGTCCGTAGGACTGCTCAATTTAGCGTTTGTTCATAGAACAGTGCGGTTAGCTACCACGGCTCGCTATCTCTTACTGAGTTAGCTAAACCCCGTACCGGGCTCCCGAAGAAAGCCTTATGGGTTTTTGAGGGTGAAGAGCATGTCCGTAGGACTGCTCAATTTAGCGTTTGTTCATAGAACAGTGCGCTGCTACCTCAGTACAGATACTATTGTTGCGATGTATCTCCGATTTATCTCCTGGGAGGATAAATACCTATCGACTCCATTCACCCACCCACACCCGTAGGGTATATTATGGTGTTAAACAATACAAGTGGCGTTTATGACCCCGAAAGAGACAGGTTCAGTTGTCGCAAAGAAGGACTACACCGTTATCATGGTGACCAATGTCTACTTTCCAGTACTAGGGGGTATCTCCACCTACATTCACTCCCTGTCTCAAAGCCTGACCAAGATGGGGGTTAAGGTACGTATTGTGGCCTACCCATCAATGCTTGCAAGGCGGGATTCCAAGGGCTCAGGCATGAGACTTCTTAGCAAAATAATGCATGTGCTATTCATATTCTATTCTCAGCTTGTCATAATGCGCTATCGGTTGACAACTAGGAAAGTGATCGTGCATTCTCATAGTGCCAACTTCTGCCTGATGGTGTCAGCCGCCAGCAAGAGGCTCAACTGCAAGGCGGTTCATACATTTCACTCCCCCCCGCATGGCTGCGATCCCAAGATTGAGAAGGCTGCTCCAAAAATGGACTTGCTTCTCTTCGTATCAGAACCCACAAAGAAGCTGTACGAGGAGCAGACCAGAGCATTCAACAAAAACACTGCACTTGCGCCAGGTGGAGTCAACCCCAATAGATTCAAACCAGTATCTAATGAGGAAAAACAAAAGCATAGACTGGCCTACAATAAAAAATACGGTATACCTGTTTCCAACCCTCTCATTATATTCCTAGGCAGGGTAATCAAGGAAAAGGGCCCTGACGTACTGGTGGAGGCCATGGGCATTATTTCCAAAGCTCAGTCAAAATATCCTGCAGATTGCCATGCCGTAATAATCGGCCCCAGTTCAAACTGCGATGAAAACGAGTTCCAGGCCGGACTGGAGAAGCGTATCTATGAGCTTGGCCTGAAAGAGAACATAACATTTACTGGCCCTGTAAGATCCCACGAGATCCCGGAATTGCTGGCAATGGCCGATATATTTGTCATGCCTGCAGTATGGCAAGAACCGGTGGGCTTGGTTGCTCTGGAGGCCATGTCTGCCTGTACGCCGGCAATCGTATCAGATGTGGGAGGCTTGACCCAGTTAGTGGACGATGGGGATGACGGTTTCATTGTTAAACCAGGTGAGCCAGGATCGCTTGCAGAGAAAATAAGGGCTCTTTTGAAAGACACCAAGAAGGCAAGAACAATGGGTGCCAAAGGTAGAAAGAAGGTCATTGCCAAGCACTCCACCAGAAAGCTTGCTTTGGAGCATATAGAGTGGTATGATAGTTTTTGGAAATAGTACCATAAACCCCAATTGTTTTTTCTAGCTAGTTAACAATCACATATTTATCTGGATAAAGCAACAGGCCATTTAAAGCAATGAAGAATATACTTGCCGTGTTTTAAGAGCTATCGATGGCCAGGATAGATCGGTTTGACTCCGGTCATAGGCGTTTTTTGCCATGTTTAATCTCAACTCATCATCCCTCAGTAGTCTTATGACAGCTTCAGCAAGCTGCTCTGGGTCGCCGGGTTCCACCAAGAGCCCCTCATGGCCATCGGTCAGCACCTCTGGGATCGAGCCTACTCTAGTGGCTATTACTGGCCTGCCGTGAGAGTATACTGTGGGGATCACCCCGCTCTGAGAGGCTTCCAAATAAGGAAGAACCACAATGTCTGCCATCTGAATGAACTCCTGCACCTCAGGCAAGTCAAGGTATCTGTTGTGAACCTCAAAGTTGTCATGGTTTATCATCAGCGCCCTCTCTCTGCTCATATCTCCTGACCCTGCAATTATTATCCTGACCCCTGGAACCTTTTCTGAAATGAGGGGTTCTGCTTTAATTAGGGTTTCAAGCCCCTTATATTCCTTTATCCTGCCGAAAAATAGCACTGTTCTTCCAGACCTATCAAGCTCTTGAAGAGGTTTTTCTGGAGCAAGGTGAGCAGAAAGATCACCCATGAATATGGTGTGCATACTATTCTTAGGGATATCGAATTCATTTAGGGTCTGTTGTTTCATGAACTCTCCATGGAGTATTGTAGCATCGCTATCTTTGAGCATGCTATTCATGACTCTCTGCTGAATTCCAGATTCCTCACCCAAGTGTTTGAAAACATCATGGATGGTGAAAACGATCCGGTAGTCTAAAAATTCCGCCATCCGCTTCTGGATGAGGTTATGAGCCGAAGGATGTTGCTGGAAGTGCACAATGTCGGGTTTTAGCTCTCTAAGAATATTCAGGTACTTCCAGATGAAGCAAAGGTTCTTTGGGCTATGAAGCCTGGGGTATTCGATGGTGCGAATTTTAATTTTTGGACCTACTAACTCATCTAGCACGGGTGCTATGTAATCCTCGTGGATAAGCGAGGTGAATAAAATTGTGACATCATCTTTTTCAGAAAGTGCATTGCAAAGATGAATTACATATTCGTAAAACCAATTGGCTACCATGAGTATTTTCATGTGGCACCAGCCCGTAAACGAATCAAGCGTAGTTAGCCTTTTCGATGGAAGGCTAAATAAATGGAATGGGAAGTGTTAGCCACAAAAAAACAAATGAAGGCTACCTTTTTCAAGATATTCCTATGAAATACATAGACCACGTCCATTAGCTCATTAACTTCTTGTAATTCTCAATGTATTTTTGGCTCATCCCGAGCAAACTGAACTTATTTTTGACAGTCTTTCTAGCTGCAATTCCAAGTTTAGTTGATTCATCTAGATTATCCAGACACCAAAGCATCTTGTCCAACACATCATCTACAACCTTTTTCTGGAGCTCTTGTTCAATGCTTCTGGGTGGTATGAGAATTCCATCTGAACCATTTGTGATAACATCCGATATGCCGCTGGCAGAACCTGCTATCACAGTCATTGAGTAGCTCATGGCTTCAATAAGGCTAAAAGGCAGCCCTTCCAGTTTAGATGTGGGCAATAGATAGACATCGCAAGCGTTCATGATTGGCTTGATATCATCAACCTTTCCAAGGATTTTGACCCTGCTCTCCAGCTGAAGTTTCTGTACCATATCCCATACTCTCTGTCTGTCTCCTGTTCCTACAAGCACAAGCTTTACCTCTTTTTTCTGCTTATGAAGGCTGAAAAATGCGGTTATTGCCTCAAATATTCCTTTATGCGCCGCCCATCGTCCAAGAAAAAGAAAGGCCGTTTCCTTCTGAAGGATGCCAATATGTTCTCTGTCAGTAACCCTTGTCAATTGGTTTCTTCTCATCAGCCTGGTGTCTACACCGTTAGATATTACAGAGCCAGGATACTTGTAGGCCCTCTTTGAGTCCTCATCTACATAGGTTACCGCATTGGAAAGGTCCAATACTTTTCTCTGAGCCTGTTTGAATCTCTTCTCTTTCGATGCGGTTTTTAACTCTGGATATTTTCCATGGACTGTTAGAATTATAGGAAGACCCAGTTTCTTTCCTTCTCGGGCAGCCGCTAGGCATAGCCATGTTGGGGTATGCAGGTGTAAAATATCAATGGTTCTGTGATTTTTCCTAATCCATTTTCTAACCGATCTTGTCAACATCCATCCCCGGTAATAACGAGGTCCCGATACTGGAAGTTCCACCAGGCTCTGATGGAAATCCAGTTCTGCCTGTGAGGATGGCATCTCTGGAGCCAGTATTATGCTTTCATGCCCGAGATCAGTCAGGATCCCTGCATGCCCACTGAGGAAGGTGCCAACACCTGTGATGCGCTTAGGTGAATAGGGAGTGATAGAGCATATGCGCATGGGCGATGAAAGGTAGAAAATCTACTTAAGTATTCGTAGCTGAATGATAAGACCTTATTTCGCTCAACCATGTCTGGCCAGACTTCTATCTCGAAAAAAATTCACCCAGATACAATTATTTCCCATCAATATCCAATAAGATCCAATAAGACACAATTAAATTGAACAAATCGTCTACTCACAGTCGTTTATCCATCCATCATTCCATTGCAAACCACGAAGGCATCCGTGTATATCGATAATGCTCTTTAATCAGATCCTGAGCACTGGTTGAACTGCCTGGCATATAGGACACCCTCATGGGTTATGCGAACCTCGTATGCATCCATTTTGCCCTCTGGTGCGCCAGGGCTCATAAGCAGTGATGCTGGCAGGACCATTACAAAAGCCAACAGCACGGACCATAGCTTACGCTGATTGAACATGTTTTTTGCCTCCTCGGTTCTCAACTCATTCGCATTAAGAAGAAATCTCTCCTTTTGAGTTAGAATGATATCTGTTACACAAGGTATATAAGCGTTTTATAACAAGTTTTGAATGGTTGACATTATGCTTATAAACATTTTGGTGCACCTTTTTTGTATTTTTATTTGAAATACTCGCCTGCAATGTGCAAAACACAACCCATTTCACACTTCTCATTCTTTTTGGCGGTGCTATCAGAAAGGCGTTGATATGCATGAGAGGGAACCATGTCATGATACAGGCCAAGAGGCCGCATATCCTTTTATATAGGGCTTAACCATGCGCAAGCGATGTCTCGGGATGCCTGGACCAAATTGATGGCAAGTCCTCTACGCTTTCTGCCAGTGTTTATGCTAACACTACCGGCAGTAACGGCTGTAATACTCATAATACTCTTTCAGGCTCAGTACCTGGTGTTGATGCTCCCGATGATGGCTGGAGGTCTGCTGTACTTCATACCCTATTTTTTGGGAATTAAAAGGACCAAGAGCCTTGCAAAGTACGGCACCTTTATGATGATTATAGTAGCTTTAATATTGGCAGTGGTGACCATTGATATATATTACTCCAATGGGACCGTGCCTATGGCAAATGGCGACATATCGAATGCTATTGTAACTCCACAGGCCTCAGATGGAGGGCCTTTTAACTTTACAGTTGAGTATGCCGGTTCCAGCTCTACCAATGTAACCATGTTTCTCAACACCACCGACTTTACTGGCGAGCATATTCAGAACATTACAATGATACCTTTGGGTGATGGTTTCTTTTACTACGAAACTACTCTGGTGGAAGGCACTCATTTCTATCGCTATGAGTTGCTGGACAACGGCAACTGGACCATATTGACCACCCTCTTTCCTCCACTAAGCTACCCAGCAGGCGACCTATTTTTTCCTTTTTTCCTTTCAGCCACGATGAACGTGTTCATGCAGGTCGGGCTCTTTTTCTATCTCCTGTGCGGCTTTGTCTGGTGGTCACGCAGTTCTAAACGTGAGAGGGAGAAGCTCCAGAAGAAGCAGACCGATACCCTCGGGCGAATAGATGAGGAGGAGTTCGAGTGCACATCCTGTGGTGGTACCGTAAAGGACAGCGATACCAGTTGCCCTCACTGTGGTGACTCCTTTGAGGATGTCGAAGATGATGACGGCGCTGATGGCGCTGACGATAATGAGAGAGATGGTGGCAATGTTGTTGCTGCCGGGAGCCAAAACAAGGGTGGCGCTGGCAATGTGAGGGATGATGACGAAGAGGGCGAGGACTTGCTTGGCAGGAAGGACAAGCTCCTTACGATGGGCGACGGCTCAGAAGATGAAGAGTTCGAGTGCACCGAGTGCGGCGGCTCTGTCAGGGCCTCAGCAACGTTCTGTCCACATTGCGGCGACGAATTTGATGATTGAAATCGTGATTGAATCTGTTATTCTTTCTTCTTATTTTTGCTGGCAATGTAATCTTCCACAGCCTTTCTTACAATGTCGGATCTGTTCAGATCACTTGTGTGTTTGAGAATTTCATCAATTTCTTCCATCGTCTTCTTGTCCACCCTGACTGTCAATCTCTCCATCCTGCAAGCACCAGGTCACTATCTTCATGGCGGTATATCAATGTGTCCAATACCTTATTTATAATGATTTTGCTTTCTGAGAACGTCTTCCACATTTGTCCGAAGCATGATTTCACCTACCCCACCCAAAACCCTATGACATCCCGGCCTGATACCTAGCCAATGCGTGTAAGCGAGCTAGATGTGGACCCAAGGGTTGTAGCGATAATGGAGCAGATGGGCATTCAGAAGCTCTATCCTCCCCAGGCAAAGGCCGCGCCCTACGCAATCGCTGGCAAGAACCTAGTAGTTGCCATACCCACAGCATCCGGGAAGTCCATGGTAGCCTATCTGGCAGTGCTGGATTCGGTGCTGAAAGGCGGCAAGGCCGTTTACCTCGTCCCTTTGCGTGCGCTTGCCTGGGAGAAGTATGAGGAGCTTAAACGCTTCGAGGAGCTGGGTCTGCGGGTCGGACTGTCCATGGGGGATTTTGAAAGCGCTGATCCAGACCTCAAACGCTTTGACATCATTGTTGCAACTTCAGAGAAGGTCGACGCACTGCTGCGCAACAGGGCAGACTGGCTGAACCAGATATCGGTGGTGGTTGCTGACGAAGTACACCTCATAAACGACCTTGGAAGGGGGCCAACCCTTGAGATCATACTGTCAAGGTTCATGCAGGTAAATCCCAAGGCCCAGATAATCGCATTATCAGCAACCATCGCCAACTCAATAGAGCTTGCCGGATGGCTAAAAGCAGAGCATATCAGCAGTAACTGGAGGCCTGTAGAGCTGAAGCTGGGGGTCCACTGCGAAAAGGTAATTACCTATACTGACAGGAGCACATACAAGCCCGATCTTCGTTCAGATCCATCTGAGGATGTGGTGCTCGACACCATCAATGATGGAGGCCAGGCATTGGTGTTCGTTAACTCTCGCAGATCCACTGAAGCTGTTTCTGAGCGTTTGAGCAAGCTTCTGGCTAGAAAAATGGAGCTCAGTGAAGAGCAAAAGGGAGACCTGGATGAGCTGGCTATCGAGGTCGAGACTGGCGGCTCGGAACCCACAGCTTATGGCAAAAAGCTTGGAGCCTGCATCCGTGGAGGTGCTGCGTTCCACAATGCTGGCCTGACAAACAGGATGCGCAGGCTGGTTGAGAGAGGCTTTAGATCAAGGGCTATTCGGGTAATAGTGGCTACACCCACACTTGCAGCTGGCATAAACCTGCCTGCCAGAAGGGTGCTGATAAGGGATACTAGGCGCTTTGATGGTGACCTTGGGATGAGTCCGATACCAGTGCTGGAAATTCAGCAGATGTGCGGCAGAGCTGGCAGACCAGGTCTAGATCCCCACGGTGAGGCAATACTGGTTTCCAAAAGTGAGAGGCAAATGGCGTTGCTGATGGATAAATATCTTCTTGGAGAGAGCGAGCCAATACGTTCAAGGCTGGGCTCCATGCCTGCGTTGCGAACCCACTTGCTAGCCTCTGTGGCATGCGGATTCGCACATACCCGCAAAGAATTGGATGCTTTCATCGAGAGCACGTTCTTTGCATATACCAGCGAGGTCTGGACAATAGGGGCATTGGTGGATGATACTCTTGAGTTCCTGGTGGAAAATGATCTGCTCCAGGAGGAGGACGGCACCTATCATGCCACAAGCTTTGGTTCCCTCACATCAAGGCTTTACATAGACCCGCTTTCTGCTATCAATCTAAGAAAGACGTTGGATGCTGCTGGAGGTGGCAGAGATGTTGCTACATTCCCGTTCCTGCTCTCAATATCATCGACCCCGGACATGCTCAAGCTTTACCTGCGCCAGGCTGACTATAAACCAGTAATGGCTAAGTTCCGAGACCATGAGGACGAACTGTTGATAGCACCACCAGTTGCTCCCAACGAGTTTGATTGGTTCCTTTCGGAGGTCAAGACCACGATGCTTCTTCATGACTGGGTGAACGAGGTGAATGAGGATAGCATCCTGAAGCGCTTCAATATCGGGCCTGGTGACGTGCGCAACCGGGTCGAGACCGCCAGGTGGCTTCTTCATGCATTCTCTCAGCTTGCAGGCCTGCTCAACCCAAGACTTCGCCACCCACTTCAGGAATTGACTGCTAGGATGGAGAATGGAATAAAGTCCGAGCTTATGGACCTGCTAGTGTTGCACAATATTGGACGTATCAGGGCAAGGGCGCTTTTTAGCGCTGGATACAGAAATAGGGGGTTGTTGTACGAAGCCAGCGAGAAAGAGCTTGCCAAACTCCCGAGCATTGGAAAGGTGATAGCCAAGGATATACTAGAACAGATAGGCTAGGAAAGCATCAGTCCAATTCCA
>JAUVCJ010000131.1 GCA_030595765.1 Thermoplasmatota archaeon
CCAACGCTGGCAGCTCTAAAGGTGGCATTAACAAGGGTGGCATAGGCAAAGGTGGTAGCACCAAGAAGATGGGCTCTGGCCTTCTTGGGAGGTCTATTGCCATTGAGAGACTGGCCAAGGTATCTGAGGAGCTGCATGAACAGCGAGAGCTGCCTGAAGAGTTGGATATTTTTCCTTTTGATTCGGTACGCTCTAGCCAGCGCGAGTTCCTATTTGATGCGCGTGAGGGGATGGATGAAGGCAAACATGTACTAGCTCATGCTCCCACTGGCATCGGCAAGACCTCAGTGGCGCTATCAGCGACACTGGAAAGAGGGCTTCGAACAGGCGAGGTAGTGTTCTTCTTAACCTCCAGGCAATCACAGCATAAGGTAGTCCTGGAAACGCTGGAGCTGATGCAGGAAAAGGCAGGTTTCAAATTGTTTGCACTGGATATCATCTCAAAGAGAGACATGTGTCCCCACCTCGGTAGCCAGCGAGTCGGTGGAGGCTTTGCCGAGTTTTGCGATAGAGAGGTGAAAATGGGCAGATGCCCCTATGCCAAGGGGTCGAGCCTCCAGGTCTATAGAGAGGCTCTGGAGAGCATGCTATCTGTGGAGGAGCTTGTTAGTCGTTCTGCACGTGCTGGCACCTGCCCTCACAGAACCGCCCAGGACTTGGGCAAGCATGTTGATGTCATAGTCTGCGATTACAACTACATATTCTCAGATTTGAGGGATCATGTCTTTGCCAGGATGGAGATGGAGCTGTCTGATTCTCTGGTTGTGGTTGATGAGGCACATAACTTACCTTCGAGAATAAGAGAGGCGCTTTCAGGAGAGCTTGGAGACTACGCCCTCCTGGAGGCTCTGGCAGAGGTCAGGCGGCATGATAAGTCTCTTCTTAGGCCGCTTCAAAGGCTGGTCGCACTTCACGC
Organism: Thermoplasmatota archaeon; assembly: GCA_030595765.1. GTDB lineage: Archaea > Thermoplasmatota > Thermoplasmata > JAUVCJ01 > JAUVCJ01. The sequence continues at coordinate 917 of JAUVCJ010000131.1, forward strand.
CGAGCTATCCGACGACCGCTCAGGAGGGCTGGAGAGCTCTTTGGATCGGGAATATCTTATAACGAAGCTGGAAGGATTTCTGGCAAGCTCGCTCGCTCTGATGACCTATCAAGAATTCATCGTATCACTTGAGGAGATTGCCAGCAAGGTTCTTAGAAGCGGAGCCATGATCAGTTTTTGCGGAGAGCTTGCAATGTTCTTGGATGGGTGGGCAAAGCAGGTTCAGAGCCCGGTCAGAGGTTTTTCCAGGGTGGGCAATGACAGGTTCTTCTACAAGGTGCTGGATCCTGCCGAGTACTCCGAAGACCTGTTCAAACAGATCCCGGCATCGATTCTGATGAGTGGAACTCTTGTTCCTCCTGATATGTATGCGGACCTTCTAGGTCTGGCGCCTGATAGGGCCATTCCGATGTACTATCCGTCGGTGTTTCCAAAGGAGAACAGGCCTGTTCTAGCCGTTCCCGGGCTAACTACCCTTTATTCACAACGTGGTGAAAGGATGTTCTCAATGATGGCCGAATCAATCACCAGATCGGCAATCGAAGTTCCAGGCAACACTGCCGTATTCTTCCCTTCTTATGATCTATTGTCAGAGGTGTCAACAAGGATGGGGCCTGTAGGCAGAGCCAAGATACTCAGGGAAGAATCTGGTATGGACAAAGAAGGGAAAGAGGGCATCATTCAGGATCTTTATGATGCTAGAGATGATGATGGAGCCATCCTTCTTGGGGTACTGGGTGGTTCATTTTCAGAGGGGATAGATTACAAGGATAACGTTCTTTCATGCGTGATGATCGTAGGAGTACCCCTGGCTCCACCATCACTGGAGACTGAGGGCCTTATCGACTATTTTTCCACAAAGTTCGACAAACAACGGGGCATGCATTACGGCTACATGTCTCCGGCTATTAATAGAGTGCTTCAAGCCGCAGGCAGACCCATAAGGGCTCCAGGTGATCGGGCGGTTGTGCTTTTACTTGACTATAGATATCTTCAACCCAAGTATTTGAATAGCTTTCCAAAAGATTTTGTGATCAACCGTTCTTCCTCTCCGGAAATACTTATCAGGCGTTTTTTCCGATGATTTATTTATAAGCAATTTTGAACTTTCTTCAGTATTATGATACTCAGTAAAAACGCTAGGAAAATGAGTGGGAAGATAGGTCCAGGAGGGAGAGGCAGATAGTTTTGAAAAAATCTGCAACTTGCGAATGAGTCTGGTACCTTCTTCCCATACTATATCTGTTTCCCAGGCTATTTATAGTTTTTGAGAGCTTCTGGACAGGATCCAAAAAAATGCTCCATCTGCACCCAACAGTGTCGAAGCGGCATAGTATCGGAGTTAGGCTCAATAAATCACGATTTGGGACAGCGACAGCTTTATTTGCATGCCCATCAATTCTATACTCCAAATAAGGCTCACTGGGTGAGCTTTTCAAGTGATGATCATGAGTTCAGATTCTGATGACTCTGGAATGAAACCAGCTAGGGTTGGTACTGGCAAAAAAGACCTTCAGCTCCAGGCAATTTCCAGAAATAGCACAGCCCCATTAAAGGCCAGAAGGCATCTTAGCCGTGGCAAGATCAATTCGGATGGTGCCCCGCGCAATGCGCCTTCTAACATTACCAGAGAAGATTATATTGGTAAACAGAATGCCCACAATGTAGGGGCTGATGTCGGTGATGAGAGTGGTGATAATATTGAGGATTGCTTTGGGGCTGATGCTGGTGAGAGCATTGATGGAGATATTGAGGTTGGCAGGGGTGATGTCGAAACCATACTGCCATCAGAGGATTTACATCAGCCTAAGGCAAGGGATGATCCAATCCTGGCTGGAACAGAGTTTGCAGGAGATTTGTGGGATGAGGACCGTGTTGATAATTCAGGCGCCTACAGTGGCACAAATTCCAGAAAAAGGCATATCCCTAGGCAAAGGGGTGCAGAAGGCAAGGCATTGCATCAAAAGCGGGAAGTCGGTGATGGGAAACCTAACTCATTGAGCGGTCTTCTTGGCAATGGTTTTCTTAAAAGTCCAAAAACACCCCTTAAACGCACGGCCAGGTTCAGAAAACCCCTCCAGGTATCAGCATTTAATTTAGCAGGCATTCTTGGTGTAATTTGCATTGTTGCATCCATCATGTTCATCACCGAGTCATTTTTTGAGGAATCTATAGCCCCAATCCGGGTGGATGGGATAATTGAAGAGCATGAAGCTTATCAGATATTCACTGATGGCATTTATACTCCACGAGAATATCAGCAGAGGCTATTTGCAAAATATGGTATGAGTATCAGGGATGATAATATGTATCTAGCTTTAAGAACCTGGAAAAATCCATTTTCCAGCCCTGATATGGGTAACCGCCTGCTGTTAATGATCGACTCCGACGGAAATTCTAATACTGGTTTTATGGGTCCAAACCTTGGCATAGATCATGTAATCGAGATCTGGGGCTGGGATGGATCTATCAAGGGAAGAAGGCTTCTTCACTTTAACGAGTCTCGAGATAAGGATGATTGGAATGCTCTTCAAGTGGCTATAGGGGTATCTCAAGAGGAGTTGATCCGCATTGGAACCAATAGCGACATTATCATGGAGATTGCAGTGCCATTAGATTCTGTGGGTATTGAGGATGTGTCAAAGGCAAGGTTTAGATGGTATTTTTCTGACTTCCTCAACTATTATTGTGATCTGGGCGATGTAATTTTTTCTTACAATAAGGCATCAGTGGGAATAACTCAGGTGCATAGCAACCCTCCGATTATCCGCGAAAATGAACGGATTCAGATGGCCCGATTTGATTTGAAGAACCAATATATGCCAGCTACAATACACAAAATTGAGCTTGCAAGAGCAGGCACTGATACATCAATCAATCGCATCTTGCTATTTAAGGATGATAATGGCAATGGGATTTGGGATGATTACGACGGAATACGCTCTAGATGTGACCAGGTCAACGGAGGATTTAGGTGTTTGTTCCCGACTCCTCTCAAGATCGATGGCGAGGACGAGAGCCTCTTTGTGATACTTGAATCTCATGAGGATCTGGTTCCTGGTGGTAGTTTTGGTCTTTTCATCCAGAGCATAGATGCGGTTGAAGCCGATGCCTCCGTAGCACTTAATGCAGCCCGTTATAATCTCAGTCATGTCCTCTCAGTCTCAGAATACATTGTTTTGGATGGTGCCTGCATGGATTGGGATAATCCATTGCTTAATACGTCCTTAGACAGAGACAGGGATCGTGAGGCCCGTAATCCGAACATTGACTTGACAGAGCTTGGTTTGTTATCTAATGAATCCGCCCTCTTTCTAAAGGTTGGTGTAGTTAGCCATTTTTTCTCGGGTCAGAAGCTCCTGGTAAGCACGGGCTTCTGGAATGAGCTTCCTGATTCCGACCTAGACACCATACCCGACCCATATGATCCATGGCCTCTGGATTTTAATAATGATCACATACCTGATGAAAGTGACGCAAGTGACAGAGATGGTGATGGTATCATGGATTATCCCTATGGTACTGATCTCTTTCTAAACACTACCCTTCCTAGCAATAAATCCCTCCTATTCTGGTACTTTGGCAAGGAGGTTCGTACTTACATCGGACCCAAAATCAGTGATCACAATTACGACCTAGATCGGGATGGTCTTGATGATTCCATTGACGAATATCCCCTTGATTTCGACAATGATGGGATCACATCGAAATCCGATCCCGATGATGATAATGATGGCATTCCTGAGATTCCCTACATCGATCTTGATGGTGATGGCATAGTTGATTTTCCTGATGGAACTGATATGTGTAAAGATGGGAACCTAACTCGGTGGTGCCCAGGCATATCAACATCACAGCCGGTTTTACAGGGGATTGAGTCATTGTATATTTATTTGGATCTAGATCGGAACAGGAAGACTGGCAAAGCGTTTGGGATGGCAAATGGGGTGGATGCTATACTCACAATCTCAGGATACAATGGTTTGGTTGAATCAGCCAATATTATGCTTAACCCTGGGGGTAGTGCCAAAAATGCTGATGATTGGGCAGTGGTTGGAAATGTCTCTTTCTATTTGAACCAAAATCAGCTCGAGCTAATGGTGCCATGGGATGAACTTGGCATCAGTGGTGAGGTGGCTGTAGATGTATGGTTTCATATGAATGATTGGAGAGGAGATTTTGATGACTGGTATGCTTGGCACCTCACTTCAAAGCCTTCATTTGTTTGAAATATTGTGTAGACATTCAAAATGGCGGGTCTAGTGGAAGTTTAAGCCCTGGATGTTTAATGATGGTGGTTGAGCTGAGGTATCGTGATCGAAAACATGCCAGACCCATTCGTGGCTACAATGGGTTATGCCAATGTCCTCATCCTTGCATGTCCTATCTCAATTCGTCCATAATTTTTGGAAATAGATGGCAGAACTTCTCAACTCCTGCAGTAGGAATGGAGAACGAGACCCGGATGAAATTTTTACCGAAACCGCCTGATACATAGCCCCCGCCTCTAACGAATACTCCGTGATCTAGAAGCATTCTCTCCTCTACAACGGCGGGGTCAATGCCGGTGTTACTTATGTCGATTATGAACATGTTGGTATGGCTTGGGTATACCGGAAGGAAGCATCCATCAGCCTGTTCTACAGCATCTCTGATAAGCGCCTGGTTCTTTTTACAGATCTCCAAAACACCAGGGAACCAATCGTCCTTGGTCTCTAGAGCTACCAGAGCTGCTCGTTGAGCAAGTATGTTCACTGATAGCACGTTGGTATTGAAGGGTCTCATCTTTTCCATAAGCGCTTTTGGCGCCACAAGGGCACCGATGCGCAGACCTGCGAACCCGCAGCTCTTGGAGAATGAGTAGGCATAGATGGTTCTATCAGGCGCGAATTCACTTGCCATGTTTGGCTTGTCTGTGAAGTCCCTGTAAGTAATGTCGTGGACAAGCAGAAGTTCATTTTCGATCGCAAGCTCACTGAACTCTTTGACCTCGTTTCTTGTATATGAGGTGCCCAGAGGGTTCAGTGGATCAATGAGAAGAAGCATCTTGGAGCGTTGGTTAAGTACTGTTTTCACCTGGTCTAGGGTGAGTTTCCAGGGTTCTTTGTAAATCGGAAGCTCAAATACTTCTGCGTTGGAGAGCAGTGCCTGGCGATGGATCGGGAGGAAGCTCGGGTCTGATGCAATGAAACCGTCTCCGGGTTCAAGCAGGGCACGTGTCAGGATATAAAGAGCCTCTATGCCTCCTGGCGTTACAAGAACCTCCCATTCCTCTTGATCCAGACCAAGATCCTTTAGGATGGCCTCATTAAGGCCAAAGACCCCATTAGAGTAGGGATACAGCGCAAACTCTCCGCTATCCACGGTTCTGTGCAGCTCATCGAGTATCCTCTTATCAGTAGGAAGGCAGTTTGTATTCTGGCTCATCCATACGATCTCGTCCCTGCGCTGATGTGCATATGCGAAGTGGTCTACCATTGGCTCAACCTCAATGGAGGAATATGGCGCCTGTGCTAAAAGATTGCGGCTCACTCTCATTCATTCTGGCTTTCCTCGAAGTTATCGGTGCCCAATGTTCCCATCTTTTCAGTCAGCACTTCCACAACCTGCTGTGCATCATCAAGGCGCTTTGTGCAAACCCTTGCAAGCCGTATTCCCTCCCCATATCTTTTCAGGGCCTCCTCCAGAGATAGGTCGCCCTCTTCCAGTGCCCTGACAGAGCTCTCCAACCCCTTCATCAGTTCCTCGAAGTTCATTTCATTATCATTCATTACATTGCCCTCCTTCTCATTATTCTTTATCGCATTATTCTCATCGTCCTTAGCATACCTTGCATCATCTTCTAT
>JAUVCJ010000113.1 GCA_030595765.1 Thermoplasmatota archaeon
GTATGAATGAGCTTGCGAATGAGTAGGGGATAGACGATAGCGCTCATGCCTTGATGAGGGCATCGGATACTCCCTGTGTGAATGAGTTTGCGAATGAGAGGGGGTAGACGATAGCGCTCATGCCTTGATGAGGGCATCGGATACTCCCTGTGTGAGTGAGCTTGCGAATGAGCCGGGCATTTGCCCCCATGCGAATGAATTTGCCTATGAGGGCAGGGTGCAAATCGCCAAGGGGCAATTATATCTTGCGGTGGATGATGAGTTAGAGTGGATGCTACTAAGCATTTGCAAGATCTGATGGAAAAATCATGCACCACTAACAGAATAACTATATGCTCAAGTGAATATTTGGAATAACGAAAGGAAATTGCAATGGCAAGTTTGGGTGATGTCAAGGCGAAGCTGGTGGTGTATCCAGTTCTGCTGTTGCTTGTGATCTCTGTGTTTGCGGTGCAGTATGTCAATTTTAATTCATATCTGGAGGATGTTGGCCCTTTTGGACTGGATGGCACTGGTGGGGGAGGATACGAAGCTGTTCAGGGCAGTGTTCCAGGCACTGTCGCCTACCTTGAGGAGAACACCGGCTCTAATAATTGACATCGACCTTTCAGAGCTCAAAGTGGTAAGCTTAACTGCAGTTCTGTCTTGGGAAGATGAAGAGCCAGAACCATTTCTGACAAATCAACTAGGCTCGTTCTAGCTCTCTTTGACCTCGCCTACCGGGCTTCAATATGAGAGCGAGATGGTTGGCAACCCCAGGGTAATACCCCATCCATATTGACTACATAAGCTGTAGTTTCCAGGCAGACTAACGCTTAGGTTGGGTGTTGAAAACACATCATACTGGTATAAGCATAGAATCGACGAGTGCATCATGCGTACTCTTCGATATCCTCTTCGATATCCTCTCCGCCGTCCTCTTCAACGAGCTCATCATCCTCGTAGTAAACCTCATCCTCAATGGGTTCAACAGGCGCTGCTGATGGGGAGCCAACACCCTGACCAACTACCTCGGTGCTCTGGTGGGGATGTACGATGACCCAGGCATTCTCTATCTCGCCCTCGAAGCGGATATGATCCCCAACCTTGAACTCGTTCTCATGTTCGGCAAAGAACAGTACCCATTCAACAAAGGGTGGGATCTCTTCATCCTCGGTATACTCGCCTGGAGGCTCGTTGAACTGAACCACGAACTTCTGGCCGTCTGGAAACTCCTCTACAGGCTCCTTGGAAACTACAATGCCCTCATATTGGCCAGTCTCCACAACAGACTTTCGCCTGGAAAGGATAATGAAGACAATGCCGACTATCAACGGAATACTTCCGATAACGCCAGCAGTCTGGTCCAGGTGGCCATAGACCCTGAATGAGGTTGTTGATACCCATATGTGCAATGGATTGTGAATGTAAGAACCAAGTGCGATGAAAGCTCCAACCAGGAGCAAGATCACACCAATCCAGAAAAAGATGTTGAACTTATCCAAAGAAGCTACCAATTCCTCCTCTTCTTCCTCTAGGACAGGCACAGGAGCTGGTGGAGTGTCCTCCTCTACCTCTTCAATGACCTCAACGACTTCTTCAATAATCTCATCACCAGAAGTCTCCTCGACTATCTGGACATAATCCTCGTCGAGTTCTTCCTCTGGGGTTTCTACGTCTTCATCTTCGAGTAAGGTGTCATCCTCGGAAACATCCTCAGGGGCTTCCGCCTCTGCGGTTTCCTCCTCGTCAACATCAAACTCCTGGCCACAGTGTGGGCACTGGGATACCATTCCTTTGATGGTGCCCTGGCAAGATGGGCATTCATACTCGAGGTCGTCCTCGCCCTCTTCGCCCAATTCAAACTCCTGGCCACAGTGAGAGCACTCTGAAACAAGACCCTGCAACGTGCCGCCACAGGATGGGCATTCATATTCTTCTAAATCGTCGGCTATAGTACCACCTTACTTGTTATCTGAGATCTTCGGGTCAGGTTTTGGTCTGCTACACACGGCATATTCGTCGCCGTCAAAGAACACGTCCAGATGAGGGTTGGCTTCTTGAATGGACTGGATAGCTTCTATCACGTCTTGAAGGGTGAGAGAATTATCCTCCCTGTCAATTTTCAGCTCAACCGTTTTGTTCATCCAGCCGTCCCCTCCTAATAGCGGGCAAACGTGCTGCCATCAGTGCAGTACAATATAATAAGCTTGGGGCTATAAAAATCTTTGCAACGAGAAACATGGCCAGTAAAGGACTGTTCTAGTGTAAAAACGTATTATTGGGTAAAAACCCCGAGCAATTGCCAAACAGATGATAAACCAAAACAAGGATCTCGTGAGCCTCAAATTGGGTAATGAGGGAAAGAATGGCTGAGCCAGACATGAATAATAACCCTTTCTACTACACATTTTTATACTATCATTCCATAGGCAGAATCATACTTAGAAAGGAGGAATCCAGACGTGATAGAAATACGATTTCACGGAAGGGGCGGCCAAGGCGCCCAGGTCGCTTGCAAGGTTCTAGCAGATGCAAGCTTTCGGGAAGGAAAGGAAGTTCAAGCCTTTCCCTTCTTCGGAGTTGAGCGCAGGGGAGCGCCAGTGACCGCTTACACCAAAATCGATGACAGACCCATCAGGGTCAAGTCTCAGATATACGAGCCGGACCATGTTGTGGTACTGGATGAGTCCCTGCTTAAAAGCGTGGATGTAGCCAACGGCCTTAAGGATGGAGGGTTCATCGTGATAAATACGGTGAAGGACCCCCAGGACTTTAGGCAACGTTATCCCAATGCCAGGATTGCAACGGTTGATGCCACCGGTGTTGCCATGTCACACGGGCTCGGAAGCAAGATTTCACCCATTGTGAACACCTCCATACTGGGAGCGTTGGCAAAGGCTAGTGGGATCGTAACCATCGATTCGATCCAAGCGGCCATAAGGGAAGTAACTCCAAGGAATAAGGAGGAGAACGCCCGGGCATCTCTAGATGCATACAACAACACCAGAACCTGGGAAGACACCAATGACCCATCGGGAGGGAACTAAGATGAAAACATACCAAGAGATTACCATCACACCCATCAACAACGTCGATTCCAGAGCGGTCAAGACAGGAGCCTGGAGAACCTGGAGACCGGTATTAATACCTGAGAAATGCATACATTGCTACAAATGCTGGAAGGTATGTCCAGACGTGGCAATATCCGTTGAATCTCCTGAGGAGAAGTCACTACCAGTATGGGACTATGATTATTGCAAGGGCTGTGGGCTTTGTGCCTTCGAGTGCCCAAAAGATGCCATTGAGATGCAAAGGGAGGTGGACCAATGAGAAAAGTAGTAACTGGCAACATGGCCGCAGCCATTGGAGCCAAGCTATGCAAACCGGACGTTATCTCGGCCTACCCCATAACCCCGCAGACCACGATCGTGGAATACATTGCCGATTTCGTAGCCGATGGCAGCCTCAAGACCCAGTATGTCAAGGTCGAAAGCGAGCATTCTGCCATGGCTGCATGCATCTCGGCCTCCAACCTTGGGGTCAGGACATTCACTGCAACCTCCTCTCACGGACTTCTTCTGATGCATGAAATGCTTGGCTGGGCCAGTGGAGCAAGGCTTCCTGTGGTCATGGTCAACGTCAACAGGGCCATTGGCCCCCCTTGGAGCGTTTGGGTCGACCATCTGGATGCCATCATGCAAAGAGATACAGGATGGATACACATATTCGCAGAGAACAATCAAGAAGTTCTTGACTCCATGATAATGATGTATAAGATCTGCGAGGATCACGACGTTCTCCTTCCTGGAATGATCCATGAGGATGCATTCTATCTCTCCCATACAAGCGAACCCGTGGATATCCCTGACCAATCCAAGGTGGATGAGTTCCTTCCAAAGTACAAAGCCCTGGTCAAGATGGACTTGGACAATCCATTGGGCTTTGGCTCACTGGTCATGCCAGACAACTACATGGAGTTCAGGTACAAGATCGCGCTAGCTATGGACAACGTAAGAGAGAAGATAATTGAGGTCGATGCCGACTTCAAGCGGCTATTCGGCCGTAGCTACGGCGGCATGCTGGACCTGTATCGTTGTGAGGATGCTGAATATGTCCTGTTGGGAGCTGGAACCACTGCTTCTACTGTTCGCGAAGTCGTGGATGAATTGCGTGAGCAGGGAAAGAAGGTGGGCTTGGCTCGCCTCAGGGTCTTTAGACCTTTCCCTTACGAAGAGATAAGAAAACTAGCAAGGTCTGTCAAGGCAATTGGAGTGTTTGAAAGGGCCTTCGCATTCGGCTACATGGGTCCGTTCATGGCTGAGATCGGTGGAGCGCTTTATAACACCGACATCAGAATACCCATCAAGGACTACATCATAGGCCTTGGCGGCAGGGATGTGAGGACAAAGCACATCCACGCCATATTCAATGACCTGGAAAAAATTGCAAACTCCGGCAAACTGGACAAGGAGCTCAAATGGTTCGGTCTTAATGACGGCAACAGGCCTGAGGAGGAGATGTAAATGGCAAAACTTACCATACCAAAGGAAGAGATCATGAGCCCAGGACACATGGGCTGCCAGGGCTGCGGTGCTACCATGGCCATGCGCTATGCATTGAAGGCTCTTGGAAAGAAGACCATGATCAGTGTCCCAGCCTGCTGCTGGGCGATCATACCGGGTGCCTGGCCAAATACCTGCATGCAAATACCCATGCAATACACTGCCTTCGAGGTCACAGGTGCATCCATTTCCGGAATTAGAGCTGCTCTTGATTCCCAGGGGATGCAGGACGTCAACGTAGTGGGTTGGGCTGGAGACGGTGGAACCGTGGACATAGGCATCCAGGCGCTTTCTGGCATGATAGAACGCGGTCACAACGTCATCTACATCTGTTACGACAATGAGGCCTACATGAATACTGGCATCCAAAGATCAGGCTCCACCCCATACGGGGCATGGACCACAACAACTCCAGTAGGCACCACAGAGTACTGGGAGGAAGGCCAGAAAAAGAATCTTATGGAGATAGTAGTCGCGCACAGACTACCATATGCTGCCACCGCATCTGTTGCGTACCCTGAAGACTTCATCAAGAAGCTCAATAAATGCCTGGAGATCCCTGGGCCTAAATTCTTCCAGGTCTATGCTCCCTGCCCAACAGGTTGGAAAAGCAGCCCCGAGCTTAGTATGGATCTTGCCCGCAAGGCCGTGACCACCAGAGCTTTCCCGATCTACGAGGTTGAGCATGGCAAATACAAGATCAACCGGAAGCCTGAGAAAACCCCACTTTCGGAGTATCTCATGCTTCAAGGCAGGTTCAAGCACCTTCCAGAGAAGGAAGTAGAGTTCCTGGATGCCCACTACGAAAAAGAGTGGAAAGCGCTTCTTAAATTGGAAGAGATGACCCAGGATGAATCGCTAGGCAACTTCATGTAATTCGGAGGGGCAGGACATCATAATCAGCTCGGACCTCAAGAGAATTCACGCTTTGCTTACTGGCGAGGAGCTGGCAAAAGAAGGACTTTTCCGCATACTGGCCAGGCTGTATGAGCTTTCTTCGATAGAGTTGGGCAAAGAGGACATGTCAAGCCTAGAAAATGCCCTGACAATCATCAGAGACGGCGACAAGATCCCAAGAGAGGAGCTGTTCCTGATGAGACTTGGCGATTCATTCTTCAACATCAAGAACTACAGACTGGCACTGGAGGCTTATGAAGAAGCCTGCGTGCTTGACCCTGAAAGCAAGGTACTTGCCAATAACTCCGCAGTCACAATGGTAAAGCTTGGAGACCTGGAGGCAGGCATTGATAGGTACAAAAAACTGCTTTCGAGGCATCCAGACTATGCAAATGCATGGTTCAACCTTGGTAAGGCCTATAATAAGTTCGGAAAACCCAGAAAAGCACTGCACGCCTTCAAGAAAGCCACCCAGATCGCACCTGAGAACAAGAGCGCGTGGAACAACCGAGGAGTGATGTGCAGGCAATTTGGCAAGTTCAAGGAGGCCATAATGTGCTATGACAAAGCCATTGAGGCAATGCCGGATTACGAATGGGCCTGGCACAACAAGGGCGTTGTCCTTGAGGAGCTTAAAAGGTATGACGAGGCTAGAGTTTGCTACAATCAAGCCCTGAAAGTCAACCCGGACTTCTCGCCTGCAAGGCTGTCACTGATGGACATGGAGCAGTAGTCAACTGAATATTCCCAGCTTCTTCTTATCAGAATGCTGGAACTTCACTATCAGCTCAAGCTCTCCCTTGTGGAATTCAGCCTTCCATGTCTGATCAATGATATTGGATTTCTTAATCTTCCCATCCACATTGATCTTCTCAAATTCCTTATCGCAAACATACATTGCACGCAACTCGTAGGTATATGAATTCTCAGCCACATCTGGTATATACCTGAACAACAGCCGGTTCTCCCCTGCAATGAGACGCTTCTTGTGCTTATCCAAGTGAAAGAAGAGAAAGGGCTGGGCTATGTCCAACACTAGTATCAGGTCCTCCGATTTGACCTTGGCCTTGTTTATCAACTTGTCGTTCAACTCAAGCATGAAGCTCCCAGGCTGGCTCAGCATTGAATAGTCAGCAGCTCCCTCATCAAAATATGCCAGTATGTATGGGGCGAAGTTGAACTTGATGTTGATCACTTTTCCATCCTTTACCAACCCTTCAATGCCGGCCTTTAGCTCCATTGTTCTACCCACCGTTTTCTTTAAAGCCAGAATCTATGCGTGAATTATCAGGTAAAGTCTATAATGATTTCGGGTGGTTGCACCTAAAACGCCTTGTGTAATAGTGTCTTGTGTGAAAAAGCGAGGCCTCAGGAATAAAATGTGATGGGATGATATCACCAATCTGGAGTGAAAAATGGCAAGGCGATATGGAACGTAGTTGCTCTTATCAATCTTAGCGTACCATCTGCTCTTCCAGCAGGAACTTGTATAGTGGTATGAATTCAATGCTGCCCTCCAACTTCTCAAGGTTGTGGGTGATGACTACTTTTCTCTTTTTTCCTTTTATTCTCAACTTTGTTAGGTGGTCTATCTCGACATCTGTCACTTCAGCTTTATACTTGACCTCAATGATAGATTCAGGAGTGATGAAATCGATCTCTTTAGAGTTATGTATGCAATATCTGACCTGGCCTTTGGTTCTAAGGGTGTTGAACACCAGGTTTTCTGCAAGAGAACCTACATTGACAGTGGGGGTCAAGATGCTAGCAATTGCGTTATCGGCAATGTAAATTTTTCTGGGTGCTGCCTTTCTTTCAGATGCCTTGCCCTCCTTTTCAACCAGATGAACTATATTGGCCTCCACAAAGTAATTGAGGTATTCTCTGACGGTTTCAT
>JAUVCJ010000282.1 GCA_030595765.1 Thermoplasmatota archaeon
CGACCTGAGAAAAGAGCAAGCTTAAAGCCGATGAAAATACATGTTGCTTTCATGCTCAGGCAATGGAAGGACACTTCGCTGCTGAGTGACGGCAGAGATTTTTTCACAAGGAGCGTAAGCCCTGGCACCAGAGTCTACGGTGAGGTGTTGGTTGAGGAGAACGGCATCGAATACAGGCGATGGGACCCCAAGCGCAGTAAATTGGCTGCGTACCTGGTAAAAGGTGGGGATCTCTTTCCATTCAAGCCTAAAAGCAATGTTCTCTACCTGGGGGCGGCAAGCGGAACCACGCCAAGCCACATATCTGATGTCTGCTATCGAGGGCAGGTATTTTGTGTGGAGTTCTCGCCAAGGTCCTTTCGGGACCTAACCCTCGTATGTCAGAAAAGACCCAACATGCTCCCGATACTAGCAGATGCGCACAAGCCTGATAGCTATTCCATGCTTGTAACAGGCGCTGACATCATCTACATGGACATATCCCAGAGGGATCAGCCAGAGATATTTATCAAGAACCTGCCGCTGGTAAGAGCCGGGGCGCCCGGGTTCCTCATGATAAAGGCCAGAAGCATCGACGTCAATGCCAGACCCCAAAATATCTACAAGGACACTGCAGAGAAACTGAAGGCTAATGGATTCATTGTAAGGGAATTGCTGGAGTTGGATCCGCTTGAAAAGGATCATGCTGCGCTTGTGGGAACAAAGGCTTAATACCTGCTGATTGGTTGCCTTTCTGATGGGCCTGGAGCGTAAAACGATAGAGGAGCCAAAGGAGCTAGGCATCGACGAGGTAGCCGATGTTCTCGAATGTGATGTCAAGGTAAAGAGCCGAGGCATCTTGCTCTGGCAATTCTTCCTTCCTTTCATTCTAGCCACAGTGCTGATCGGGGTATTATTTCTTACAAGGCCTGAGAACCAGTTCTACACCATCGTGTTTTGGATGGTCATCTACTTCGTGCCGCCGATGGGAAAAGAGACTGTCATACCGTTTGCCATAGCTGGAGACAAGGCAGCAGGGGCCCTACCTTTTGATTACCCAGCAGGATTCGTGCCAATCGAGCCCTGGATGATAGCCTCGGTCATTGCTTTCATGGATATTCTGGTGGGAATATTCCTGGTCTGGAACTTTGATATTGCAAAGAAGATCCCATTACTGGGAAAATACATCTGCAAGATTGAGGGAAAAGGCAGTAAAATGCTATCCAAGAGCAAATCCCTGGAAACCCTATCATTCATTGGCATAGTCCTTTTCGTGATGTTTCCATTCCAGGGTAGCGGCGGTGTCGGCGCCTCCATCGTCGGGCGAGCCATAGGGATGAACCCTTACAAAGTGCTGGCAGGCATAGTGGTAGGATCGATCGTGGGGTGCTTTCTCATTGCCTACGCTTTCGAAAGCTTCATGGCAGTGTTCATGAAGAACAGCCTAGCTGGCATTATTCTACTGGTGCTTGTGTTGGCAATAGTTGTTAGCCTGCTGCTAATAAGGAGGAAGAATAATGCCACAGCAGACCAGACCGAACAGGCTCAAGCTCAGCAGGATGAGGATGACCAGGATAGCATTGAGAATATTGATTTAACGGAGGAATGAACAAATGGAATTGAATGGCAGGAGCGTACTGGTAACTGGTGGAGCAGGCTTTATTGGAAGCCATCTTGTGGATGCCTTGATGGAGAAGGGATGCAAGGTCAGGGTGCTTGACAACTTCAGTGCAGGGAAAATGGAGTTTCTGGCTCATCATGGTGATAACATCGAGATCATCAGAGGAGATTGCCAGGTCGAGAGTGAGATCCTAGATGCAGCAGAGGGGGTGGATGTACTGTTCCATCTGGCAGCCAACCCAGACGTTCGTATGGGTGCGGATAATACTAGATCCCACCTTGACCAGAACATAATCGGCACCTTCAACGCGCTTGAGGCTGCAAGAAAGGCAGGTGTCAAGATGTTTGCCTTCACATCCACCTCTACCGTGTACGGAGAGGCCGATACGATACCCACCCCTGAGGACTACGGCCCCCTTCTACCGATATCCATCTACGGAGCCTCAAAGCTGGCAAGCGAAGCTCTTATCTCGTCCTGGTGCAACACCTTCCCAATGGAAGCAGTGCTTTACAGGTTCGCCAATTGCGTTGG
>JAUVCJ010000232.1 GCA_030595765.1 Thermoplasmatota archaeon
TACTCGGACAGGCTCATTAATTGTTAAATTAGCCTCTAAAATAGGCACAAGGTTTCATAAAACAAGAAAACAACATCCACAATTCACTTTTTCTTATGCACCATAAATGAATACCTGCACAGAGGATCATAGGTGAAAGAATGAAGGTTATAATAGCGAATGTTAGATCGCTTGAATAACTGTTTCAGGTATCGCCCGTATATTCTCTTGTGAACATCATCCAAGATCACCAATCCACCAGGCTTTGCCATGTTTAGAACCTGATTCAGCTCGCTCTGCCTGAAGGCCATGTCGCCCATGTCATGAAGAATTAAATCGAATGGCTCCCTTTTTCCCTTGATAAAATCCTGCCAGAGGACTAAATTATCAGAAGAGATGTTCTTTTCTTCAAGATAGTCCTTGGTTTTTTGGAGCCAAGCGGAATCATTGTCTATGGACCACACTACAATATCCTTCCCTGATGCGGCATAGTCTCTAAATATGTAGGAGCTAAAACCGGAGCCTAGGTCCAGAACCCTTTTGGGTTTGATGAGGTCGCATAGTCCCCTCATAAATAGCACCTGCTCAAACGAGACTGCGTGTCCAGCGCAGGATACATTCTCTACGTAGTATTCATAGTCCTTCAGGTATCTATCACGATATTGTTGGGTAAACGTTTTGTAATCCTCTAGTTGTGGAAACTTTTTCTTGAGGAACTGAGTGTCAGCAAGAATTTTCTGTTTTTCCAGGCTATGAGTGATTCTTCTTATTGCAAGGCCTGCCTTGCATCTGATAATGTAACCGACTCCAGCCACGAATATAACCTCTGGATAAGATAGATGGCCCAGCTATTTAACGGTTCCTCCCATGCATTTTGCTTCTAATTATTGATGGATGCCTAACAAGTTACCGCCTAGTCTCAGTCGGTCATATGTTTCCAAGTCCCCGATTATCATTCGGGATAATCTGGAGTGACATTAGGGGAGGTTGAAATTCGGTAAGAGTATTGCCTTATGAGTCTCAGGTTCAGCCAAGATCCACTGGCTTGGGATCTAGTTCAAAGTTAGTCTGGGGCTGGAGCATCCAGAGTTTGGGGCCAAGTCCACTGTAAGAATCGTCGTAGATCTTATATCTGTATATGAAAACCTCTTCTTTCAATGGGCTGTCATATTTTCTTGTGAAGTAGATCTGTTTCGGCTCATCGCTTGTTGTAACAAGAAGCCGTAGAGTGGAATCAGTTAGTACCGTGCTATTTATACCATTCTGCATAAGAGAAGACCATCTGCCAAGCGAATGCACATTGGTCACGGCAAATACGGTATCTGTATTGGGGGTGATATACATGAAATCAATAAGTACTACATCCATTTCATCGGGGTCAATAAAGCCGAATGTCAGGTCCTGGGGGCTTGTTATGGGGAATGTCGGCCCACCTGCAGGCATATAAGGTATATTTCCACCTAGAGCAGAGATCTCAGATGCAAGATAACCCTCATCAGAAAGAAAAGGCACGGGCATCTCGTATTTTACATACATTGATACTCTGTAATTGCTCTCTGGAATGGGAAGTTCTGAGCGCCCGAGATAATACTGTTCCATGTAGCCAGCAAAGAAGATGGATGTTGCCAATAATCCTATCAGCACAAACGGCGCCAATTTTTTCAGGTGCGCTCTACCTAGGAAATGCATAAGACCAAGACCTGAAATGAATGTGGCCATGGGTATGAATATTGGGTACAAGTAGGTCTCTGGCATGGCAATAAAGAATGTCATGAAGAACATGAGAAAGAAAAGAAACTTCCCTGTTTTTTTCCCAAGTTCCCTTTTTATTAGGGCAATGAGACCCAATATAAAAAATATTTGCAGAAAACCAAGTGTGGTCAATAGCTCAAAGGCGAAATTGAACATTCTTGTGACCAAGTTGACATCACCATCATTGAAGAACCAGCTGTCATAATGAGAGGTCCATAGTTTCATAGTATCATAAATAGAGAGGGGAAGAAGCTGAACCAGAAATGCCAATATAAACATAAAAAATAGTAGGTAGATTTTTGTGGAATTCTCTTTAATTATTAACCATTCGCCCATCCCACTATCGTCCAATTTCTTGCGGATTCTGTTCTTGAGCCATGGCCAGAATTTGGTGAGGAACATTGCAAAAACGATAATGATGAGAAATACCATAAGCCTATGAAGGGTTATTAGCATGAATACTATCAGTAGTATCATCAGTATGTTCTTCGTTTTTCCAGTGTCATAGTACTGAAATATAAAGAAAAACAACATCAGCAGGAAAATAGTAAATGGCATTCTTGCCGATGCCGTCCATAGGGTATTACCAATGGCATGTGGCATGGTTGTGTAAGCTATCAAGGAGCAAAGCCAGTAGAGGTCTTCTCGTGGTTTGAACCTCCGGGTGATGACAAAGACTAGTAGTACACCCAGGTAGGCTAATAACTGATCCGAGAGTAAAATCACATCTGAAGATGCCAATGTGGTTGATACTGTCAAAAAGGATAGGTGGAAAGGGTATCCAGAAGGATAAGAAAGTGGATAAAGCCCCATATATGATAGTGGATGAATTAACCATTGAGCATATGAAGTATCTGAGATGGATTCAGATAGCTGTTGGAGGACAAATGTGTCACCTCCACCAATATTAGGGTATACAAGGAGCAGAAATCCTCGATACTGAAAACATGCTGTGAGAATCAGGAAAAAGCCAAGTAGCATATATGTGACACGTTTTGAGAATTTCATTGTAACCTACCCTCTTTTCTTTTCTCAGCAATAGTTTCTCAATGATGTTGTCCCAGTAATATTATTCTCAGTAATTTTCATTATTTATTTGTTTTCATTGATTTTTTCCAAGAGTATTGTATCCGTGGTATTGTTTCAGTATCTTTTTCTCAGCAATGTGTATTGAGTTTCTCACTTCAGTGATTGTATTGTCTATATTTGAGGTCTAGCCTGTAGCCCATATCCTTATTGTCTCAAGTATTTCCAACTGATCCCGGCTGATGCTTCCATCCTCCATCGCCCTTTCAAGAGCCGCCCTGTAAGCATCCAGGACCAGGTCATGGTTTGTATTGATGTTCTGGAGCGCCCTAAGTTCCAGCATCAAGTGGACATCGACCGATATGCCTAGCTCTGTCCGCAGAGTATCAAGAACCACGTTCTCATCAACAGTGACCTTCCCATCTTCCCAGGCCTTTGTCAGTGCTGCCATGTAAACATTCAACACGTCAGTCTTATCAGCTATAGCAACATTGGGATCCCTGCCGAGGTCATCGGCCACAAGGTCAACCCCAGAACTCTCATTCCTGGTACAATCAATGGCTCCTGTATGATCCAGCATGCAAACAAGCCTGGCAAGTGACAGATTTTCATCACGAAATTTATTGACCTCCAGAATATTCATGACTTGAACACCATTCTTGGTTAGAACCTGG
>JAUVCJ010000169.1 GCA_030595765.1 Thermoplasmatota archaeon
CTTGGATTCTTTGCCACCTCTCAAAAATACATGAAGAAGATGCCAGGACGCCTTTCAGGAAAAACTCTTGATTCCAAGGGAAGAGAGGGCTTCATACTGACACTTCAGGCCAGAGAGCAACACATCAGGAGGTCAAGAGCATCATCCAACATCTGCTCAAACCAAGCTCTTATGGCGCTACGAGCCACGATATACATGGCGTCCTTGGGGAAGAACGGCATGATGGATGTGGCCAAGACATGCGCTTCCAATGCAAGATACCTCAGGAGCCGATTATTGGAGCTACCTGGCTTCTCTTCTACCTTCGAGGGTGAGGGAACACTTCAGTTCTTCAACGAGTTTACGATTCGGTGCCAGGAGGGTGTCTCCTCAATTAACAAGAGGTTGGCAGGTCAGGGAATACTTGGAGGGTACGACCTGGGAACAGTTGACCCATCGTTAGCTGGCTCCATGCTTCTTTGCATCAATGAGATGGCTGACAAAGTTGCGCTTGACAAACTGATATCTCTTATGGGAGGTGGAGGCCAATGACTCAGGACTCTCAAGCTCAGCCACCTTCAACAGAAGAGAAGGCTGGCACAGAATCAACAGAAAAGAAGGCTAGCACCGACTATCTGGCCAAGAACGGTTGCTGGATAGACAGGCGTTTGATGTTCGAAAAAGGATCTCCAGGCCGGGTTGGCACCAACCTGCCCAAATGCACTGTGGACACAGAACTTGATATACCAACTGACTTGTTGCGTAATAACCTGGATTTCCCAGAGCTTTCCGAGATTGAGGTTGTAAGGCATTTCACTCATCTATCCCAGAGGAACTGGAGCATAGACATCGGATTCTACCCTCTTGGCTCCTGCACAATGAAATACAATCCTCGCATGAACGAGGTCGGGGCATCATTTCCAGGTTTCACTGGTGCACATCCGCTTCAGCCAGCCGAGACCGTTCAGGGCAATCTGGAGCTGATGGCTGAGCTGGAAAGGGAACTATGCAGCATCACCGGAATGGATGCCTGCACACTCCAGCCTGCAGCTGGTGCTCATGGGGAGATGGTGGGATTGATGCTGATGCAGGCACATTTTCGACATCTTGGCCAGACTAGGACAAACCTGATAATCCCGGATTCGGCCCATGGCACCAACCCCGCTAGCGCAGCGCTTGTGGGTTTTACCCCTGTTGAGGTTCGCTCCGATGAAAAGGGTTGTGTGAACCTCGTTGAGCTGGCAGGCCTTCTGGATGAGAACACAGCAGGCATCATGCTAACCAATCCCAATACTCTGGGCATCTTTGATGAGAACATATCCCAGATAAACGAGATGGTCCATAAGGTCGGCGGCCTTTCCTACTGCGACGGCGCCAACATGAATGCGATAATGGGCAAGGCCAGACCCGGCGACATGGGATTCGATGTGATGCATCTGAACCTGCACAAGACCTTCTCCACCCCACATGGAGGCGGAGGGCCAGGAGCTGGCCCGGTCTGTGTCAGGCAGGTGCTGGAGCCGTATCTGCCCATTCCAAGGATAGTGCCTTCGAGAAGTGCAGCCATGGCAGGCAGCCAGGTGTTGGAGATTGATAATGACCGTCCTCTATCCATTGGAAAAATCAAAGGGTTCTATGGCAACTTCCTGGTGCTGGTAAGAGCCTATGCCTACATCCGGACCCTTGGGGCAAGCGGCCTTAAAGAGGCCAGCGAGGATGCAGTGCTTGCAGCCAACTATCTGATGGCCAGGCTAAAGGAACATTATCATCTTCCCTATGACCAGGTATGCATGCACGAGTTCGTGCTTTCAAGCAAGCACCAGAGAGAGAATGGAGTTCACACCATGCACATTGCAAAGCGCCTGATGGACATGGGCTTCCACCCACCTACGGTGCACTTCCCGCTTATAGTCGAGGAAGCCTTGATGATAGAGCCCACAGAAACCGAGCCGCTGGAGACATTGGACACTTTTGTTGATGCCATGATACAGATCGCCAGAGAGGCCAGGGAAGACCCGGAGCTTGTGCAGTCGGCCCCGCACTTTGCCGACATCTCGTCGTTGGACGGGGTGCTTGCCTCTAGAAAGCCTAATGTGAAATGGACACGGGAATGAGGAGAACTGGCATGCAGACCAATCTGCCGACATCTTCTTCCACCGACAAGAATTTTGAGGGTTCAGCTCCTAGCAACGGGTTGACATCTAGCAATGGCTCAGATCTAGACTTGCTCTTTGTCTATCCTGAGAAGACCCTTACCTTGAGCGTAACTGGCCGGGCATGCGCTCTGGATTGTTCCCATTGCGGTGGGCATTACTTGGAGCAGATGAGGACGCCAGAAGATATCGACCCGGAGATCATTGTAGCAAAAGGCTACACCAGTGTGTTGGTAAGCGGTGGTTGCGACCTCGACGGCTCTGTTCCACTTCTGCCGCATCTTGGTCTGATAAGGAAACTCTCAGCCCATCTGCCAATTCTTGCACATACCGGTCTGATAGATACCCAAGCCAACGCCGAGATTCTGGATAACATCAGCGCCATCTCTCTGGACATGGTTGGTGATAACAGGATAATTTCTGAGGTCTATGGCCTGGCCGGAGCAAAGACAGTGGAAAACTTTGAGAACACCTATCTTGAGCTGAGCAAGAGCAAATTGGTCTATCCCCATCTTACCATCGGATTGTATGGGGGCCAGCTACTTGGTGAGAGAAGGGTGCTGGAGTTCCTGGTAGGCCACCCTCCGCCTGCGCTGGTTCTCAATGTTTTCATACCCACACCAGGAACAAAATTTCAGGATAGGAGCCCTCCGCCTCTAAATGATGTCATGGACATTGCAAAGCTGGCCAGAACGCTGCTTCCAGATGTTCCGCTCTATCTTGGATGCATGCGGCCGGGTGGGGCTTATCGCAGGAGTCTGGATGTTGAGGCTGTGAACCTGGGGTTCAAGCGGATAGTCCACCCCACCAAAGAGGCCAGAGAAAGAGCAATAGAGCTTGGTCTAAAGACCGGGAGGATGAAAAAATGCTGTATAATGTAGAAAATGAGGGCTCCGGCAAAGAGACTGATCGCATGGCTAATAGCAATGGTAGCAATCCCATGGTTAACGGCAATGGTAGTAATTGCATGGTTAACAGTAATGGTGGTAATCCCATGACTAATAATAACAATGGCATAGGTGAAGACTCCGACACCATGAGGGTGGCAATAGGCACTGCCGCAGTTCTGGGTCTTGCACGCTGTAAGCAGGAGTGCCTTCCAACAACTGCCCATCTTCTGATGCCTGGCCAATGCCTGTTGGACTGCGCTTTTTGTGCTCAAGCCAGCTCAGCCCCGGATACAGACAGGCTTTCGCGGATTGCCTGGCCTGAGTTCGAATTGAGCCAAGCCCTCAAAGCACTCGAGGCTGGTTCGTCCAAGTTCAAGCGAGTATGCCTCCAGACCATCAACGGCAGTGGCGGAGCTGAAGCTATACTGGACTATGCCATGCAAATAATCAAGGCTACAGATTTGCCAACCAGCGTGGACATCAGGACCACGGACATGGGCCTTATAGATGCCCTTTTCGTTGCCGGTGCTGATGTTGTCGGTCTGCCTCTGGATGCAGTTACGCCGCAGATATACGAGGATGTAAGAGGTGGCTCTTTTCAGGAGCATCTCGATCTTCTAGAAGCTGCATCTAGCAAGCACCCCGGGCGAATTTCGACCCATATAATCGTAGGGCTTGGCGAATCAGAGAAGGAGATATTACGGGCTCTGGAAAAGCTTCATGAATGGGGTGTGCGGGTGGGTCTGTTTGCCTTGACCACGGTCCAGACAGAGCAGGGGAAATGGCTGACTCCTCCAAGGCTTGAGGCCTACAGGAGAATTCAGGCAGCAAAGTGGCTGGTGGAGAATAACCACCCCTCTCCGTCCGTTAACAGGGCAAGAGAGATATATTTTTCAGATAAAGACCTCTTGAATGTGCCTGGCAGAGCTTTTCAGACCTCGGGTTGTAAGGATTGTAACAGGCCGTACTACAACGAGCGGCCTGGAGATGTGCCTTTTAACTACCCTTGCTCCCTTTCAAGAGAAGACTATAAGACCGCCATGAAGATGACCAGATTATAGGAGGCATGAGTATGGAGAAAATAGTGTACAAGATACCAAACGGCAAGCTTGTCAAGATATTCCTTGAGAGCCATGACCATAAGATCAACAGCATCAGGATAACTGGCGATTTCTTCATGCATCCGGAGGAGTCCATAATTGAGCTAGAGGATGACCTCACAGGGCTTGGACTGTTCCCCCAATACATCGAGCCAGTGCTCAATCTATTTTTCTCACGCAAGGACATTGAAGCCTACGGCATCAGCGAGAATGGACTGATGGAAGCCCTGTTCCCAGAAAGGAGGGGAGCATAGATGCAGACCTGGAGACTGTTGGAGACCGGACACAAGAAGGCGGCCTGGAACATGGCGCTGGATCAGGCAATACTGGAGTCCGTTGTTGCACAGAAGGCTCCGCCTACGCTTCGCCTCTACGGATGGGACCCGCATGCGGTATCCATCGGCTACTTCCAGAGCCTGGAGGACGAGGTGGACCTGGCCAGATGCAACGAGGCCGGGGTGGACGTGGTTCGCAGGATAACAGGAGGCGGCGCAGTCTTTCACCAGAGCGAGGTGACCTACAGCGTGAGTACTCGTCTAGACAGCCCTATCATGCCCTCCAATGTCTTAGAGTCCTACAAGGTGATACTGGCAGGTCTCATTAAAGGTCTGGAGTGGCTCGGCATCGAGGCCAGCTTTGTCCCGCTCAACGACGTTATTGCCGCTGGCAAGAAGATATCAGGAAGCGCCCAGACCCGCAGGGGCGGCGGTCTTCTCCAGCACGGCACACTTCTGATGAACTTGGATGTGGACCTGATGTTCAGCCTTCTGAAGGTTCCTGAGGAGAAGATGCGGGACAAGCTTATCGCAACTGCCAAGGAGAGGGTGACCAGCGTATACCATCTGCTGGGTGGGGGAATTGGATTCAATGACGCAGCCCAGGCACTCCAGCGCGGTTTTTCAACAGCTCTAGGCGTGACATTGGAGTCCGCTGAGCCCACAGAGTGGGAGCTGGAGCGTGCGATCCAGATAAGGAAGGAGCGGTTCGAAAGCGCGGACTGGACGAAGATGCGGTAGGTTTACCCTCACTCGAACTCTGCTCCGCATCCAGGGCACATTTGAACGAATTCATCCACCATTGCACTGCAATTGGGGCATTGGAACTTCTTTGATGACTTACTCTTGTCCGATTCATCATTCCGCTGGTCATTTTCAAGATATTCCATGCCTTTGTCATTGATGGTCACAACGATGTCGGCATTTTGGAACCATTCAACATCTGCCAGACCATCTTCTTCCAGCTTTTCGCATAGAGTCTTCAATCTATCGTAGGACATACCTCGAATGCCCGTGATGAGCGTATCCTTGTCCACACCCATATTGCG
>JAUVCJ010000228.1 GCA_030595765.1 Thermoplasmatota archaeon
CCTCAATTTCCCCCAAAACGATCCCTCAGGCCTTATTGAGAGTGGCTTTGATGACGTTGCCATTTTCAGCAATGGACACCAGCTCATTGCAGGTCTTTTTGCACCAGACCTTGATGTCCACCTTGAAGCCAAAGTCCGTAACTTCATCGTTTATCAGGTCTCCTGGCTTGGCCTTGTTCATGGTCTTGAAGACCTCGACTATTGGCCCTGGGCACTGCATTCCTTTTGCATCAACTTCGAATGTACTCATATTTCATTCCTCCGCAATGTTTCTCAATCAATATTAAATCCTATTTCTTCTGTTCATTTTATTGAATCTTTCACTTTCTATGGCCTGTCCTGTTGCCTGTTTTCTACTCGACCTCATATGGCCACGCCTTTAATCCGCCTTCAAGCAGCATTGCCTTGACAAACCCGTGCTTTCTAAGCCTCAGGTATCCTTCAAATGCGCGCCTTCCAAGGCCGCAGATCAGAGCGATCTCTTTGTCCTTGTAACCTGCTATCTCAGTAATTCTGGATTCCAGCTCTGTGAATGGGATGTTAACTGAACCTGGAATGGCCGAGATCGTATATTCAGGTATCTCTCGGATGTCCAGCACTAACCCGCTCCAATCCGGGTCAAGCAATCTTTCGTGAAGGTCCAGCGAGCCGATGCCCTGCATCTTGCCGCTCATCTTGTTAACCAACACGGTCGCAGCCAAGTTCAGAGGATTGATGGCTGTTGAGAATGGTGGGGCATAGGCAAAATCCATCTTGGAAAGATTCTCGACCTTCGCACCCAGGCTAAGCGCGACAACAAGAGCATCGATTGGTTTGTCAACAACTCCGCGGCCATATATTTGCCCGCCTAGAAGCCTACCAGTCCCCTTTTCAGCAATCAACGTGATGGAAATCGGTTCTGCTCCGGGGTAGTAATGAGCCTTATCCTTTGTGGTAACCATGCATGAGACCGGGTCGAAACCCGCATCTCTGGCTTCCTTCATGCCAAGCCCTGTTCGCCCTGCAAACAGGTCGAATACCTTGACAACAGTGGTGCCTAGAGTCCCTGGAAACTCATCATGGCTCCCTGTTAGTGTCAATGCAGCAACTCTGCCCTGTTTGTTGGCTGTGGAGCCCATTGGGATCCAGGCTTCCTTGCCGGTAATGACGTGCCTGGTTCCAGTGCAATCTCCAGCTGTGAATATGTCTGGATGGCTGGTTCTTCCTGAGGGGTCGGCCTTGATGGTGTTCCTTAGTCCAAGCTCCAGGCCAATGTTTTTGGCCAGCTCTGAGTTCGGTGTAACTCCAATGCTCAACAGTACAAAATCAGTTCTGATAACTCCCTTGGTGGTCTTGACCTTTGTCACCCTGCCGCCTTCGCCCTCGAAGCCTTCAACCTTTGCTCCAGTTAGAACGGTTACCTTGTTCGCACGCAGATGCTTTTCAAGGTGTTTGGCGATCTCCTCCTCAAAGGGTGGGAGGATCTGTGGAAGCATCTCAACAACGGTACACTCTATTCCGCGTTCAGCAAAGTTCTCAGCGACCTCGATGCCAATGAAACCGCCGCCAACTATGACCACATGGCCGATAGCATCCTCACTTATCAGGGCCAGAATTGTGTCGGCATCCTGAACGCTTCTGAGGGTGTGTATCCCTTCCATTTCAATTCCAGGAATTGGAGGGCGCAAAGAACGCGCACCAGTTGCCAGCGCCAACTTGCCATATCCAACGGTCCGGCTTTCACCTGACTCAAGATCAAGCACTTCTACAGTATGAGCCTCGGGGTCAATTGCTCTAACCTGCTGTTTGACCATTACATCCACGTTGTTCAATTCCTTAAGCTGCTCTGGCTTCCTAACAACAAGTTGCCGCCGGGTCTGGATGATCCCTCCAAGATAATATGGGAGCCCACAACCCGCATATGAGATGTCATCATCCTCGGTAAATAATCCAATGCTGCAATCTAGATCTTCTCTTCTGGTCTTGGCTGCGATTTTGGTGCCAGCCGCAACCCCTCCAATTATCAGTACGTCATATCTCATTTACTTACCCCCTCTGGTAGCGTGGGCTTTTTCTATGCACCTGAGAATACCACAGATGTTTTGGTCTTCTATGAAGTAGTAGTGTAGGCTTCCATCCTGCCTGTAGCCTATCGCATCATGGTTGCGCATGGCACTTAGATGCTGAGACACCTTGGCTTGAGACATGCCCAACAACCCTTGAAGCTCCGAAACAGTGAGCTCATTTCCTTCCAATAGCGCCAAAATGCGGAGCCTGGCAGGATGGGAAAGCATCTTGAACCTCTCTGAGACTCGCTTCATGAAATCTTCGCTGATATCCATTATTTGAGTTGACATGGTCATCATGTTTGCATAGGGGTATGCGTATATATAGATATCTGTATGTTTGATTAAAAGATTACTCTAGTTAAGAATAAAATCTTTTGGTTTCTATCAGGCTCAGAAGATTACTTGGTGCCAATTATGCCAAATAGAATTACTTCGCTTCAACAAGCTCCGTGATTATCTTCTGGATGCGGGTCTTGTTCTCTTCACCCTGGGAGCGAGCTACATCTTGAGATTTCGCTTCGGAGTAAATACGGTAAATAGGTTCGGTTCCGGAGGCTCTTACAAGCACCCAGCCCTGGTCGAAGTTGACCTTGGCTCCATCCATGGTGTTGATGTCATTACCAGCCATTTCTGCCACATACAGTTCAAGAGCCTTTTCCTTTAGCTCGTCAGGGCAGGTAACTTTTAGCTTCTCTGTATGATAGACTGGCAGGCGGCTTACAAGCTCTGAGAGTGGGGTTCGTGTCTTGGCAAGTATCTCGACCATCTTGGCTGCGGTCATCAGACCATCCCTGCAGTACTGGTGGTCTGCAAATATCAGGCCTCCGTTCTCCTCTCCTCCAAATGGAGCACCGATCTCTATCATCTTCCTGGCAACCACTGGCGATCCTACACGGGTGTAGACGATCTCGCCTCCAGCCTCATTGACTGCGTCCTCAACCATTTTGGAGGATGATATCGGGGTGACTATCTTTTTTCCTTTTCCCTCTCCAATAACGTATTGAGCCACAATAGCCAGGGATTTATCGCCTGTAAGATAACCACCGTTCTCGTCTACGAATATGGTCCGGTCAGCATCCCCGTCGTGTACTATTCCAAGGTCGGCTCCAGAGGCCGGAGTTGTCCTGATAAGATCTCCAACATTCTCTGCAACCGGTTCAGACCTGTGCCCAGGGAATGTCCCGTCCGGCTGAGCATTAAGAGTTACTACCTGGCATCCGAGTGAGGTCATTAATTCGGGAGATAGCACACTGCCAGCTCCGTTGGCGCAATCCAGCACCACTTTCATGCCCTTGCTTTTAGATCCGAAATTGCGGATGGCATTTAGGTCTAGCCTTGACCTGACAGCATCGTTGAATAGCTTGCCAGCTCTGTTTTCCTGGCGTATCTCACTGATGCCTTGCCATGGTGCGAATTTGTAATCTTCCTCGAAGTAGATGCGCTCTATCTCTTCCTCGTTCTCTTTGGGCATCTCGGTGCCATCCGAATGGACAACCT
>JAUVCJ010000278.1 GCA_030595765.1 Thermoplasmatota archaeon
AGGCGCCTACACTTTGCAAGGATCTGTCCAAAGGCATGCGCCAGAAACTTATGCTAGCGGCAGCGTTCATACATAGCCCGCGCCTGCTGTTCCTTGACGAGCCCCTTATCAACTTGGATCCCATCTACCAGGAGAAGATAAGGGATTACCTGGTAAAGTATATCAAAGATGGCGGCACCATATTCCTTTGCACACACCTGCTGGAAATTGCCCAAGGCCTCTGCACAAAGATAGCCATCATCAACAAGGGAAACATTGTATCATCAGGAACCCTGGCAGAGCTGGAAATGGAGCCAGGAGAAGGGCTTGAAAAGGTGTTCATGCGGATTGTAGCTGGGTAATGAAGAGTTCAGGAAAAACTTGAAGATCTTCCATTCCATGATTGAATGATCAATGGGATATCTGAGTTGAGAACGATCTTAATTTTCCTTGCACAGCATACAAGATCTCCCATCGTTTATCGTCCTTAATGAAATAACTACCAGGGTTATTATCGCACATTTGAAGAAATGCAGTATCTAGAAAATAGTAATCTCTCCATTGGAAAGATTGCTGGCTGAGAATCTCAAAATCATAACCATTCTCTTCCATTCTCTTTTTCGTTAGGGAAATATCCGCCATTGACGATTGAACAAAAAGCAAATGCCCTCCAGGTGCCAGTCTATTAAAACTATTGAGGATCAACTGATCAATGAAGTATCTTCGATTATATTTTCCGCTGACAAAGTATGGAGGATTGGTAATTACAACATCAAAAATCCCATCCACATTGAGCCAATCTGCAATTATGAACTCACAATTTTGAGCTTTGCCAAAACGCTCTTCTACCGCTTGCTTAGTAACTTCAAGTCGCTCCCGGTCTATTTCAGTTGTGACCAACAAGCTTGGGTTGTTTTCCAAGATCAATTTGGTATGATTTGCACATCCACCGCCTAATTCCAATACCTTTTTGCCCTCGAAGAAATTGTTCTTTTGTAAATCGATGATTGCATTTGACATGACCCCGCCATGGTTTGTTTCTTTCCAGGTATTTGAATCAGTGGTGTTTATCATAATAATCACTCACAACTAGTGGTGCATACTGGTGGGGTGATAATTCTTTTAAAGTTTATAATGCTTTTCTACAAGCACATTAGAAATGCTTTAAACTGTATATTTTTCGAAAGAACACATGATGTTCAATATTAGTTGCCAATTATTCTAAGTGTTGATAAAAAACAAGGAGCGAAAAAGTATCGAACACACTTGGCCAAATTTAGAGGGGAGGAACCCAATAAATGCCACAATATTTATTTCCGCTACCCACCTAACTAGCTACTATGGACATACGAGTTCTTGATTCTGCTTGCTACAAAAACATACTGGCTCTCTGGAAACATCGGGGTTGATACACAGACCACTTGGTCGGGACTCAGAGGAGGAAGTGCTAAGGCAGATGGATGGAGGGGTGTGCCAGTATATCGGAGCATACCTTGAAGGTGGAAAGCTTGAAGGTGGTGGGACTCTGATAGGCTCAATCCTTGCAAGCCATGATAATAGGCGTGGCTGGATCAACAGGCTGGCAGTACATCCAGAACACAGGCATAAGGAGGTTGGCCAGGCACTTATGAAAGCCGCAGAGGTGTGGCTTGGATCGGTAGGGATACGCATCTTTGCTGTGCTGGTTGAGACCTGGAACGAGCCATCTCTTGCGTTTTTCAAGGATGCTGGCTATCTCCTGCATGACGACATCGTGTACTTTAGCAAGCGCGAAGGGCCGGAGGTATAGAGTCCGATAATGACAGGGATCATATCTTAATTACAGAACTGAGTGCAGGACATACAAGAGGTGAATAATTGAAACTTACAATTCTCTATGACAACACCATCTCGGGCAACGGCAGGGAGATTCCTGGTCTGCAGGCGCGCTGGGGTTTTGCATGCCTTATTGAGACAACCCAAGATAGGTTGCTTTTTGATACTGGATGGGATGGACAGATGCTGCTTGACAATGCATTGGCTCTCGGAGTGGATCTGGCTGGGCTCGATGGAGTTGCAGTTAGCCATGACCACTGGGATCATCTAGGTGGACTACCAGCCCTTATCTGGCGCCACCCGCCTGGCAAGGTATTCTTGCCGTCATCGTTCTCAAGCATTCTCAAAAAGGAAGTGGCCAGACTGGCGCCAGTTGAGGACGTGAGCAGCCCAACTACCCTGTGCCATCGGATCCATTCCACTGGCGTGCTCGGCTCCAACCTCAAGGAGCAGGCTCTGGCGCTGGAGACCAGCAACGGCATCATGCTTTTGACTGGTTGC
>JAUVCJ010000298.1 GCA_030595765.1 Thermoplasmatota archaeon
TATGAATTGATGCTGAAGCTCCTTGGAAGCTGAAGATCATGGCCAGAAAAGACCCCTATCAGCAATATAATCAGACCCAATACCAACAATATCAACAGGCGCAGTACCAACAACATCAAGCTCCTGCCAGAAAGAAGCGACCATTTGGTGTTACGCTTCTTGGCCTCTTTTACCTGATATACTGCATTGCTGGGCTAATCATTGCAGTTACGTTTTTCGGATCAGGCAATACGATCGGCACAATACTTGGGATGTTCTTTCTGTTCCTGGTGTTGATGAGGCTCCCTGTAGCATTTGGACTACTCTTGATGCGGAAAAACGCATGGAAAAGCGCGGTCTATATCACACTTTTAGGAATTGGCCTGGATTTATTTGGAGGGAACGGCTCAGGAGCGATGCTTGGATTGTTTCTGCTCATCTACCTGTTCATAGTATGGCGCCACTTCCGATGATGTCTGGTAACGTTTACTTTGCAGCATTGACATTCTGAAACTTACAATTCAAGAATGCAGTTACACCGATGCTGATACACAGATCACTCACACTTCTGAACCGGGTACTCTCCATTAAGGCACCCAAGGCAAAGGTCTGCTTTTGGCTTACGAATGGCCTCAATGAGTCCATCAATAGAGGCATATCCCACAGAATCGGCTCCTACCATATTGGCAATCGTTTGGAAATCTCTACCAACGGCAATGAACTGGTCAAATGTCTTCATGTCAATTCCAAGATAGCAGGGTGAAATTATGGGGGGGCAGCCTATACGCACATGAACCTCAGATGCGCCGTAGTCCCGCAATAGCTTCACGAGTCTGGTCATTGTAGTACCCCTGACAATGGAGTCATCAACGAGAATAACCCGTTTTTCCTCTACTAAAGAGCGAATTGGGTTGAGTTTAAGCCTAACATTAAGGTGCCTATCCTCTTTTTCAGGCATTATGAAGGTGCGCCAGATGTATCTGTTCTTCATCAGTCCTTCCATGTAGGTGATGCCGGACTCGTTGGCATAGCCCATTGCATGAGTTCTTCCTGAATCTGGAACTGGAACGACCAGGTCAGCGTCCACAGGATGCTCCCTTGCCAGTATCTCACCCAAGTGAAACCTTACATCATTGACGAGCCTGCCATCTATTACGCTATCGGCTCTGGCAAAATACACCCACTCGAACATACAGTGAGCCTTGCGCGTCGAAAGGCCAGTCTGGTGTGATATCACATTATTGTGCAGGAGCTCCAGGATCTCACCAGGGTCAAGGTCTCTCTCGAACATACAATCCAGAGCATCCAGGGCGCAGCTTTCAGAAGCCACGACAAAACCATCATCATACCTGCCATAGCACAGAGGTTTGATGCCCAAGGCATCCCGGATGGCGAATACTCGCTCTCCTACCAGGAGTACCAGAGAGTAAGAGCCGCATAGCTGGCGCATCAGTGCCTTTAGTGCCTCCACAACATCGCCTCTGGAGTTATGCAATTCAGCTGCAAGAACCCTGATAATCACCTCAGAGTCAGAAGTTGTGATGAATGCCCAGCCCTTTGCATGGAGCTTATTCTTTAACTCCTCAGTATTGGTGATCTCACCATTGTGAGCCAGAGCTATGTCGCCAAAGGAGGTGGTAGCCACTACGGGCTGGGCATTCT
>JAUVCJ010000063.1 GCA_030595765.1 Thermoplasmatota archaeon
TCAACCATTTACAGTTAGGTTCCCCAAAGTTCATATCTGCGCCATTCACTCCAGGCATCATGAACAATGGAGTCAAGATATCACCTTCCATATTGTCAGCGGATTTTTCCAGACTTGGAGAGCATGTTAACGAGGCCAGCAAGGGTGGCGCGGATCTGCTTCACATCGATGTGATGGATGGCCATTTTGTACAGAACATCACCATCGGCCCCTGTGTCATCAAGAAGCTTAGGTCTTGTGTTGACCTTGAGTTTGATGTTCATCTGATGATTGAGAACCCTGGGCAATATCTAGCCGATTACAAGGATGCAGGTGCAGACTGGCTTACTGTTCATGTCGAGACCCTTGATCATCTACACGGAACCCTCCAGCAAATAAAGGCACTGGGCATGAAACCTGGAGTATCTTTGAACCCAGCAACGTCCCTAAGCACCATCGAGGAGGTCATGGCAGAAATTGACCTTCTGCTGATCATGACGGTCAACCCCGGATTTGGAGGGCAGAAGTTCATACCTCTACTGGACAAGATAAGGCGTGCAGCTCGTATGAGAGAGGAAGGAGGACATTCTTTTTCGATCATGGTGGATGGTGGGATATGCGTTGACAACATCGCTGAAGTTGTCAAGGCTGGCACTGACATGGTTGTTGCTGGTAGCGCAGTATTTGGTGGTACTGCAAGTGTGGCTGAGAACATACGCGCTCTTAAAAATGCAGCAGGTGGGAATTAATCATCTCTTGCCCATGAAAGTATATTTGTGGCTAGTTGATTGCCTATGCCCTTAATGGAGGTAAGCTCCTCCTTGCTGATGATCGCCAGTTTATTCTTTGAAGTGTAACCGCTTTCATATAGCATCAGCGACAAGGCATACCCCATTCCTTTTATCTGGGCGAACTCCAATAGTATGGGTTCCTTGTCCGAGTCTTCGGTTGATATCATATTCAAGCTTGGGGAGGGCGGAGATAATACACCATTGCTTTGATCAATAGGGCCGGAAATATTAGAGGTGCTCGATGATCCCATGGAAGTATCATTGGATCCGGTTAGTTCAATATCAGAAGCGGTTTCATTTGGTGATGAGCCAGCTCCAATTGTTGTTTGTATGGAGGGCTGTTCATGTTCTTTTTCCCCTTGGGCATTAGGTTTGCTTGCTCCAATAAATTTATCAAACTCATTTTGGATTGAGGTCTCGGTCCCACCCCAGATCTTTCCAGCTTCCTCTTTGAATTCCTCTTCTATGGAAATGGCTGCTGATATCACTTTCTTGACTGTTTCAAGAGCCTCAGCATAGTCATAGAGCTCAAGCTGAAGTTTTGCTTCTTCAATACTATCAAGCATGTCATCTTTTCTGGGGTCTGGCCCACCGAATATGGCTCTGACCTTTCTTTCAGCGGCCTCAAGCGCCTTAGAGACACGCTGATGCTGACCCATTGTTCTCTGGAGCTCTTCTCTGGCAAGTTGCAGGTAGAATAGGGATCTTTCGATCTGGGCATCTTCTCTTGCAAACGTCACGTTCTCCATCATCGCAGTAGCCTTTTCAGTCAAGGCCCCGATGTCATTGGCCTTGGTATGCATTGCCCTGACCTGTTGAAGCTTGACGGCAACTAGCTCGACAAGGGAACCGTTGAGAACCTCCTGCCCTCTCTCTGATTCCTTGACAGCTCCGTCCAGGTCTCTTCCTGTCAGTTTCATACGGGCAAGATCCAGGATCTCGATGGCGTTTTTGACATCAGCGCCAAAATACCTTGCACTCTCGATACGCAGTTCCAAGGAATTAATGCTCCCGATATCTTTATTTAAAATCTCATCATCCATTTTAATTCCTCAATTAATGCCTTAGCCAGAGCAGCTCCCAACAACATGGGTATAGTTCCTAAATAAGTGATGGAAGCCTTAATATTTGTGGTGTCTCTAAAATGGTCTGGCCAAACGTTTATAAACCCGCTTGCAATCCCAGAATATCCCAATGACATATGAAGCATTCCATTTGGGGTGCAGATTGGAGGAATTAACTTGGCAAACCCAATATACGTAAGATTTGAGATGCCCAAAGAACTGATGAACCATACCTATGAGGCTGTGGAAGTAGCACGCGATACAGGGAAGGTTCGCAAGGGTGTCAATGAAGTAACTAAGCTTGTAGAACGCGGTCAGGCAAAACTTGTTGTTGTTGCCATGGACGTCCAACCACCTGAGATACTGGCTCATATCCCAATGCTTTGTGAGGAAAAGAACACACCGTTCTCATACGTTGCAAGCAAGCAGGAGTTAGGAGTAGCTGCAGGCCTTAAGGTGCCTACCTCGGCAATTGC
This sequence comes from Thermoplasmatota archaeon, assembly GCA_030595765.1. Classification (GTDB taxonomy): domain Archaea; phylum Thermoplasmatota; class Thermoplasmata; family JAUVCJ01; genus JAUVCJ01. The sequence continues at coordinate 2,311 of JAUVCJ010000063.1, forward strand.
AGTCATTGATGCTGGCAAGGGCAAGCAGAAGATCGATGAGCTTGCTGCTAAACTTAGCGAGCTTGCCAAGTAGAGGGTGCTCAAATGGTGGACGGTATTCCGGCTGAGGTTGTGGAGCTCATAGGCAGAACCGGCATGACTGGCGAGGCCTATCAAGTTAAGGTTCGTGTACTTGACGGGCGCGACAAAGGCCGAATTATTACAAGGAATGTCAAAGGCCCCATCCAGATGGGTGACATTCTGATGCTTAGAGAGACAGCTCGCGAGGCTAGGAAGCTCAGCATAAAGTAGGTGATTACAATGGTAGAACGCCGAACCTGCGCTTTTTGTGGGAATGAGATAGAACCTGGAACTGGAAAATTATACGTAAAAAAGGATGGTTCCACCCTCCAATTCTGCAAGAATAAGTGCCAGAAGAACATGATCAAGCTTAAAAGAACACCTCGCAAGACAAACTGGACCCGTGCATTCATGTTGGAAAAGGATGCCGCTAGACCAGCAAAGGACACCACCGATAAGGATAAAAAGGCAGACAAGAAGAAAGCCAAGAAAAAGTCCGATGCAGCCCCTGAGAAAGAAAAACAGGAATCCAAGCCTGCGAAGAAGACCAAGGGCAAGGCCAAGAAAACTCCAGCATCACCAAAGAAGGATGCATCTAAAAAGAAAGAACCCTCCAAGAAAGATTCTTCCAAGAAAGACTCTTCCAAGAAAGAGACTTCTAAGAAGGATTCTTCCAAAAAAGATTCTTCCAAGAAAAAGGCTGACTCCAAAAAGGATAAGAAGAAGGAGGAGTAACTCTTGCGAGAGAGAACATTCGTTATGCTCAAGCCAGATGCTGTACAGCGATGTCTCATGGGAAATATCGTATCTCGTCTTGAAAATCGAGGCCTTAAAACTGTAGCTATGAAGTTTCTGGTTCTAAGCGAAGCTCAGGCAGCAGAGCATTACGCCGAACATGTAGGAAAACCATTTTATCCAGGGCTTCTCGAATACATCAGGTCTGGTCCGGTGCTGGCCATGGTATGGGAAGGAGATAACGCAGTCAATGTTGCACGTCAGGTCATGGGAGACACCAGGCCTTTTGAAGCAGGTCCGGGCACTGTTCGTGGAGACTTCGGACTTGAAATAGGGCGCAACATCGTTCACGGTGCTGACAAGGTCGAAAGCGCACAAAGGGAGATGGCTATATACTTTTCGCCTGAAGAGCTTGTCAACTGGACCCGCATTGATGATAAATGGCTTTATGAATGAGTAAGATCTCCAGGCAGGCAGCACTTGGATCAAGTGTTCTGGATGTAACACATTCCCCACTCCAACCTTCGTCAATCTAATATATGGGAGTGTCTTACACGTAGCTGAATGGTCAACGTTGTCAAACCCAAACCCGACTTGAATCTGCTGTTCAAGCCAAGAGGCATAGCAATAGTTGGTGCCTCACACACGGAAGGTAAGATCGGACATACCATTGTAGCCAACATTGTTTCAAACGGCTATTCAGGCGGGATATATCCTATCAATCCAAGGCCAGGCGTGATCGTGGGGCATAAGGCCTTTCAAAGTGTGGAGGGCATCCAGGCCGATATCGATCTTGGGATCATTTCCGTACCTGCTCGTTTTGTGAAAGAAAGCATAGAGGATTGCGGCAGGGCAGGTGTCAAGTTCATAGTGATAATCAGCTCTGGTTTTGGAGAGGTTGGAAAAGCCGCCTTGGAAAGAGAGCTTGTGACTGTTGCGCATTCCTATGGGATGCGTATCTTGGGGCCAAACATTTTTGGCATAGTCTACACCCCCTTTAACCTCAATGCGACCTTTGGGCCTGCTGATATTAGACCTGGCAATGTCGGCCTGATAAGCCAGAGCGGGGCTTTGGGCATCGCACTCATGGGGAAGACTATTGTGGATAAACTCGGGCTTTCCACCATTGTGAGCCTCGGAAACAAGTCCGACCTGAACGAGGAGGAACTGCTTGAATACCTCGACAAGGACCCAAACACAAAGGTTGTCCTGATATATATGGAGGGCACAAAGACTGGCAGAGACCTGATAGCTCTGGCAAGGGACGTGGTCAAAAGAACCCCTGTGGTCGTCATCAAATCCGGTTCTTCAAAAAGGGGAGCAAAGGCCGCAGCATCTCATACCGGATCGCTGGCTGGGTCGGATAGGGTATTCGAATCTGCTTTCGAACAGGCAGGCCTATTGCGAGCTCATACACTTGAAGAGGCATTCAATTGGGTACGTGTTTTTGCAACAGGCGCCATACCTAAGGGAGATAGGATACTAATCCTCACAGATGGTGGTGGTGTGGGTGTTATGGCAACTGATGCCTGCGAAAGGCATGAAGTGGAGTTAATATCGGATTACCAGTATCTAAATGATGTATTTGGAGGGATTGTTCCTGAATTTGGAAGCACCAAGAACCCTATTGACCTTACAGGCCAGAGAGGCGATGATGCCTACCTTGAAGCACTTGAGGCCTCTCTCAAGGCGGAAAAGTTTGATGGTGTCATTGCACTATATTGTGAGAATGCCCAGTCAAAGGTCGTGGAGCTTTCAGGCAGGATAATCGAATTGCTCGCCAGACTGGACAATTCAAAACCGCTGACCTTCGCCTTCATAGGGGGTAAACAGACCCAAGTTGCGCTCGACATCCTTCATGAAAATCATGTGGCGGCTTACGATCATCCAGATGAGGCAGTCTCATCCATGGGCGCCTTGATGAGATGGATGAGGATGACACAGAAACCAAACCAGCCAGGTATAGCCCTCGATTTTAATAGAGAGAGAGTTATGGATATCATATCAAATGCAAGGAGCCAGGGTAGAGAACAGTTGTTAGAGACCGAGGCCAAGAGCATTTTTGAGGAAATAGGCCTCAGTGTACCAAAATCCATGCTTGCTAGAAATTTTGAGGAATGCCTGGACTTTTCTGACCAGATCGGTTACCCTATCGTGATAAAGATCGCATCTCCGGACATCATTCACAAGACAGAGGCTGGTGGTATCCGATTGGACCTGCAAACCAGAGCCGAGGTTGAGAATGCCTATCGAACCATGATGAGCAACATCACTGCCCGGTATCCCAAGGCAAGGATCGATGGCGTGGTCGTCAATGAGCTGGTCCCAAAAGGTGTGGAAACAATCGTCGGCAGCACCACGGACCCAAGTTTCGGGCCTGTTGTGATGTTTGGCCTTGGTGGTATCTATGTTGAAGTGCTCAAAGACGTGGTGTTCAGGGTTGCTCCTATCAACCACACTGAAGCCAGAAGCATGGTTCGCTCCATCCACACATTCCCCCTACTCTACGGTGCACGAGGGGAGAAAGTTAAGGACATCGAGGCTATTGCAGATGCTCTCACCAGGATAAGCCAGCTGATATGTGAGGTCCCAGACATTGCAGAGCTTGACATAAACCCAATGACCGCACTGGATCAGGGGAAGGGTTGCAAGGTCGTTGATGCTCGGATCACGCTTACACACAAGGAAAGTAGTACTCATTCTCACCAGAATTGCGATACGCTAATTCCAAAGGAGAGCTCCAATCGTTCTCATAAGGATAATGAGAGTGTATCCGAAAGAGAATGTGATGCTTTTGTTCAAGGATATTTGAATTCACTCAATTTGCAGGAGGAGGGAAAATGAAACCCATAATAATAACCTCGACCAGGACACACGCAGGAAAGACTACCATCGGAGCCGGACTGGTTCTGAATGCAGGAGATAGAAAGCTAGGTTACTTCAAACCATTCGGAGATACTGTGGTTCAGGAAGAGGACAAGGTATATGATTCGGATGCTCAACTTTTCAAACAGCTTCTTGACCTTGACAAGGATGCCCACGACCTGTCAATGCTTTTCGATTATCCCGGCATGCTACACGAGATCAAAGGCAGGAGCCTTGCTGATGAGTTCGAGGAGAACGTTAGGGCACTTGGAGTGTCTGTTGATGTCCTGCTGATAGAGACCGCCCGTAACTTCACCTACGGCGCTTACAAGGGTATCGATGTCAATTCATTTTTGGGTATGATCAACGCCGACATTCTTCTTGTAGCTGATGGCAGTGCATCACTGATCGTGGACAAATGTTTGGCAGCCACCAAGTATCTGGGTCAGAAAGCAGAAGGGCATATTCATGTGGTGATCAACAAGGCCAAGCCCGAAGATATCGGAGAGATAAAGTCCCAGGCCATCCCCATACTTGAAAAACTGGGAATTTCAGTACTAGGTGTCCTGCCAATGGACAATAGGATCCAGCGCCAATCAATGGAGCATATCGCAGACAAGCTCAATGCCAAGGTCGTAGCAGGATGTGGGGGCATCGACAACATCTTCGATCGCATCCTGGTTGGTGCCATGACAGCAGAGACCACTATCAAGCTCCCGTTGTTCCATCAGCCCCACAAGCTCCTCATCACCGGCGGCGACCGCTCTGACATGATACTGGCAGGTCTGGAAACAGATTCCGCAGGCCTGGTGCTCACTGGCAACATCCTACCACACAAACGAATTCTTGCAGTAGCCGACGACGTTGGCATACCTGTCCTTTCGGTCCCAACCGACACATACGACACAGCCAACGAGGTCGAGGCCATCCAGGCAGAATTGGAGGCTGACGACAAAGAAAAACTGGCGGCAGTCAAGGAACTGGTTGGCGGGCTGGATCTGGGACGGCTGTTTGGTTGAACATGTTGGTTGCACATGTTGGTTGAACAGTTACTCTGTTATCGCAGTATGTCTATTGATTCATCGGCAAACAGCGAAAACTGAGTAATACTTTAATATACTATTACCGATATATCGCAGTTTGTCTACTATGCCATCTACAAATAGCGAAAAATTAGTAACACTGACTCCAAATGAGCAGTTTATACATATGGAATTGGTGAAGAAAAAGGTCTGCTCAGTGATGGATGTCGCTGAAGTTACAGGCAATTACAAGACAGCACGCGACACACTTTCTCGTCTTGTCAAAAAGGGATATGCTTTGAGGGTTCACAGGGGATACTATGCAGGAATTCCCCTGGAGAAATATGGAGAATACTTCGAAGTTGACCGATTCATCGTGGGGCATGTAGTGAATAACAACAATGGCGCCTTTGCTTACCATTCAGCTTTGGAATTGCATGGAGTTGCTCATTCGTATTTTAACACCGTATTTTATCTAAGAAATAAAACGTTGAGATCATTTGAATTTCAAAATGTGGAGTATAAATACATGACCACTCAGCACTTATTTGGGTTTGACACACTGGTGCGTGAAGGAGTTGTCATTTCTTTAACGGATAGGGAGAGGACATTCTTGGATTGCATACGGAGGCCGGATTATTGTGGGGGGCTCGAAGAAACCCTAAAGAGCATCAGTACGTTCCATTCTCTAAATTATCAGCTACTTGAAACCTATTTGGAGCTATTTGGAGAGCAGAGCCTGAGGCAAAAGACTGGATATGCTTTGTCCTTGTTGCAGGAGGACATGCGCGTTCCAGAATGGTTTCTAAATAATCTTGAAAAGACACTTACAAATAAGACATATTACCTGGATCCCGAGCCAAGAAAGGGCTCTGGTTGTTATGTTGGCAGATGGAAACTCATCGTGCCCAAAAACATCAAGGAGATGATGCGTTTTGTCTAATGGTTTGGACCGTGTATATCTGGATCGGATTTCCAGTAAAACTGATTTTTTGCGTGACCCGCTTGAAAAGGTTTACCGTTTGCTAGAGCTTCTTGGGAATATTGTTTATGCTCCTGACATCCAGGACAAGTTGTTGTTGAAAGGCGGCACTTCACTACAATTCATTTATCTTGGTTATCGGCGGTTATCTGTTGATATCGATTTCAACTACATAGGAAGTGTGGAGAAGCTTATTATGGAAGCAGACCGTGAATTGATACGGAAGATGCTTGTTAGAATCTTCAATGAGCATGGCTATGTGCTGGAGAAGAATATCAATCATTATGCAGAAGAGCAATTCATTCTAGCCTACACAAATTGCGTAGGGAATCGGGATCGGATCAAGGTGGAGATAAACTACCTAGAACGTATGCCTATCCTCCCAGTCATCCATAAACCCGTGAAACATCCATTTGATGGGATGCAATTGCAGCAGATTCCGACGTTCCAGTACATTGAGGTGATTGCACAAAAGACTCGTGCCCTCATCACAAGAGCAACAGCAAGAGATCTCTTTGATGTATATCTAATAGCACAGAACTCCATGCCTTTTGACTCTGTGCTGTATCGAAAGATGGTCTTGTTCTATCTGGCCCTGACTTCTGAGGATTTACGAAAAATAACACCAGAACTAATCTCTGACATTACCAAGAATTCCATTAAGCGCCATTTGGCACCAATGCTCAAAAGACGTGAATACGAACCCTATCTGGAAGATATGAAGCAGACCTGCTTGAAGCTTTTAGAACCAATATTTGTTTTTACAAGGGAAGAACAGGAGTTCCTTGACTATTTCTACGAAAAGAAGATTTTCAAACAAGAGCTGCTTTTTGGGGACACTGGTTTAAAATTGGATCTTGGCAAGCATCCGGGGATCCGATGGCGGCTAAATAACATTTGAATAAGAGCTTGAGCTTTTCATGCAACCGCTCTCTCCTTTTCAAGGGCATATAGTAGGGCTTTTTTTGTAATCCCTTTCTTCTTAGCAGCCTCTCCAAGTATCTTTCTTATCTCTTTCATCCGGATGTCTGCCTTCTTCATGAGAATGTAATCGCCTACTTGCTCAACGATCAGATAGGAGCCTTTATTGACAGCTATGGAATCACGAATAGCTATTGGAAGCGTTATCTGCCCTTTTGAAGTTACTTTGACAACATCAGTCATTCTAACACCAATATAAAGTACGGATTCCTTACTACTTACATATTTGGCAGTAGGACGTGACTGGAGTCATGCCCAAGCATGTGAAGATTACCGCGCCTATTCAGGCAGAGCTGGAAGCGGACAATGAAGAAAAGCTGGGTGCAGAAAAAGAGGCTGGGAGGTGGGTTAGACTTCGGGGTTGTTCGGAGAACTAGACATCTCGTTTTATAAACACTTAGTTCTGTATCCAAAGAAATAAGAACTAACACAAATATGGATGGAATATAAATATGATTGATATATTAATTACTTCGATTATTTTAATTCTATTCATTTTAAAATCCATAATACTGGTAATAGATTTAAACCTCTTTCGCCAAATTGAAAAGCAAGATGGAGATAAATGCAGTGATTGGATTCACAATAACAGATATCGAAATAAATTCATTTTATATTTCATTTTATTGATTTTTTTCTTATTTATTACAGGCCCGGGTAACCGAATATTTCATTTTCCACTTAGCGTTGTACTCCTTTTTATTGGTGTATTATTTATTGGTCCAGCGTTGTTGACTTGTTATTATATCTTATTTACATTATATTTTAGAAAAAAGAATGGATATTCAAAAATAGTTTATTCAGAGCAATGTACAAAAATTGAAGGACCATTTGGATACGTTAAGGCTCATTTCAATAGGATTCAAAATGCGATTATAACTTGTTTTGATAATGAAGGAATTGAATGTAAAATCAATAAACAGTATGCTAACTATTTTATAGAATTGAAATTTCCTAATGATGGTTACTATTTGAAAATTACAAAAATCTGGATCAATTATAATCGAGAATTTATTTTTACATTCTATCCAATAAAAAACTACTCCTTCGAATTTCCAAAGCATTTAGCAAATATTGTCGATAAGTGCATAAAAACAAGTTTCTTAGACTGATCTATAGTTAATGAGCAGGCAGTTGAAGGATACTGGGACTGGGCTGCAGAACTTTTTGTAGATACTTCGTTTTTGGTGCCCACTATTGTTCGTTCGCAAGCACCAAATCCACCAGCCGCTTCACATCCTCCGCCTTCGTGCAATTGAACACCGGCCAATCTGGATGCTCGCTCATCTCGTTGGTTAGTATGCCGGAGATGCTAATTGCATGTAGGTAACAAATTAAATGATGCAATTTTAAAAACGCAAAACCTATTATGTTGCAGATGTTGCAGAGTTCGCAACAAGTGCAACATTGGTGATATAAATGAGTAATCCTTTCATGCCTGGGTCTGGTTTGTTCCCTCCACATTTTGCAGGGCGCTTCAAAGAGACGGAAATATTTA
>JAUVCJ010000154.1 GCA_030595765.1 Thermoplasmatota archaeon
ACAGCAGAGGTAAAATATATCTCACGAATTCTGATGATGTTGGTAAGACTTATCAACTTTATGAAGTTGAAAATCTGCATATCGTAGACAAACACAAGCGTCACAGGAAAGGGTACATCGTGTTCATGCCAAAATAGAACAGGGTCTCACTTTCCCTCACGCAGTGAGGGTTTTCTTGTCTATTCTTTTTCAATTATTCTTCTGTTACTCTTCCATTCCTTTTCTACTCCTCTTCATCAATAAACCACCACGAATTATCAGTCAGTACATACTCGCGCTGGTTCGAGCCGTCTTTTAGGTACTTGGTTGCGATGAGATTAATCTCCTTCATTCTGCTTACAATCCCCCCCCTTATGCTGGAGGTTTCTTTGTCACCCCAGGCCTTTTTTGACAGTGTGTGTTCAAGATGTTTTTTGAGCAGTTCATCCAAATTTTTGGCTTGAATGCCATTTTTAGCATGATGGCTTATATTGTCGATGTGGTTCAGGATGAACCTGTAAAGATTGTTCTCTGAATCAGTATTATTTGCGATGTGTTCGTATAAAAACTGCTCTTCCTCCTTTGAAAACTTTGAGGGTTCTCCATCAAATGAGCCCTTGGCCAGATACTCATCCAGTACTGGGTTGTGAAGCTTTGAAAATTTGTACCCCTGTTCTGTCAATCGTACCATTGTTGGGGTCTTACCTTTTTCTTTGCTAAAAACATCTAGCAGTCCAAGCTCGTATGGCATCCCGCTGATTACTTTCTTTGGCATTCGAAGGTAATAGTTAGAATGGAACCTGTTAACTGGTTTTTTCTCATCAGGAAAACCTGTGGAAAAGATCTTGGGGACATCATAGATTTTTTCGATGTTGGTCAATTCTGTTCTCATGTAGGATACAACTCTGCTCAGTTGTTTATCAACTTCCTTATAATACACTCCTCCCTCGTATTTGGCAGTAAGGTTCTGCATGACCCGGAGAACCATTTTCATTGGGAAAAATTTGTTTTTTAAGGTCCACATCGGCAATTTATTTCTCTCTTTGGATTTCTTTGGTGGCAATTTGTTGTATTGCTCATGACCAAGAGATGGGCATTCAATAAGGTATTTGATGAAGGGAAAAGTTCTATTAATCTTTTTTTCTCCAGATGTCGCTTCCTGAATTATATTTTTGATATATTCTTCGACAGACTCACACCCCTTACTATCGGCTTGCTCGGCCAGTAGCTTGAGTTCTTTTGAGTTTAAATCGATTGAGAGTTGTATCTTCGTCTTCATATTATCGATTAATAGTAATACAGTCTCGATTATAAGTAATTTGCGTATTTCGAACTTACTCTTATTCAAGACTCTTCTTCGTCCATCGCTTTCATAATAATGTCGTTTGCTTGGACAATTCTTTCATTGTATTCTATAACACGCTTATTGCGCTCTATTATTCGTTCATTGCGGGTGATAATCTCTCTTAGAGCTCCCTTTTTGAATTCACCATATTCCTTTGCTATCTCTTCTAGCTTGGTTTCCAGCCACAGCATATACTCCTCTGGGCTCAACTCGGCCTTGCGCTCTGCCATGTCTTCTTTGACGCTCAACTTATCACCTCTCTGCTCTTTTTTGTTTTTCACGCTTAGACTTTCGTAAGCATTCCAGTCTCTGTGAAATACAAGTAGGCGTCAATGTCCTGCACTCCAAGCAGTTGCCTAGCGGCCTCAGTGTAGACAGCCATCTGGATGGTGTACTCTGCAGCGGTTTTTTCTTCCTCGCCAGACTTTATCTTGTTGGATTTGTAGTCGATTATAACCCATCTGTCGTCAGCAGTCCTTAAGAGAAGGTCTATCTGCCCCCTCATGGTCTGGCTCTGGTATACTATCTGAAATGGCACCTCCTCGTGCTTTTCCTGAATGTCTTGCATGATTTGATGTTTCAGGAACTCACTGTAGTATCGAGCAAATTCCTTTGCCATTTCTTCGTTGTCGAAGCCAAAGCTCCTGAGGACTGAGGCAGGGTTTTTGCCCCTGAATATCTCGTGGATTATCGTTCCCCTGATAGAGGCTGTCATTGTTGTCGATGCAGCGCCTATTTTCTCTTCAGGTAGGGAGAGTTCATGCCTTCGCCTGTATTCCTTTGGATCATTTTCCTTGAGGGCAAGGGATGTTGGTGACAAAATCACTTCAGGGTCTGTAATACCTATGGGTGTGAGCTCATCAGGAAGCGGTGTCTCAAGGTCTGCTCCTATTGGTATGTCTATAAGTACCCTGCTTTCCTCAACAGGGGCTGTGTTTAGCTGGCCGGGGTCGGTGGTTACCCCGATGTCCAAAGAGTGAGTTATACCATCCTGATCCTCGAATGCCAGATTGATGTCAGAGCCTTCCATGTGCTCGTCAGTCACATCCAGGATTTTAACCAGGCTTTCCATCCAGCTGTTTTTTCCCAGTTCATGGCAGGAGGAAAGCACAAGATGATCTTTTGCCCTTGTTGCGGCGACATAGAAGAGGCGCTTCCACTCGGCAAGCTCCTTTGCATCCATAGCATCCTTCAACTGCTTCAGTATGAAGTTGTCTCCCTTTATGTAATTGTTTTCTGGATCTGGATACTTGGTTCCCAACGCATTTGGAATCTCGGGGTGCTTAGGGTCAACCAGCATATTGGATTTGTTTCTTTTTGCACTCTGCCCAACTCCTCCAGTATCAGCCACCACCACAATAGGAAATTCCAGGCCTTTTGCCTTGTGGACTGTCAGAATCTTGACTGTATCTCCGCTTTCCAGCTCGAGCTGAGCTTGGGATTCTCTGGGCTCCTCATTTAGAAGCTCAGACAGGTAGAGGGCAAATGTATCAAGACCTGTGAATCCATCCTGCTGGGTGTCTTTTGCCATCTCCAGAATCTTCTCGAGATTTCCTAAGGCCTGTTCCCCCACCGAGCCAAGCCCACTGTAAACAGCCCTTATTCCTGACTTCCTGACAATTTTGTTGAGCAAGCTGGAGATTGGTATCCTTCTGCATATATTTAGCCACTCATTTAGACGGCTCACTGCGCACTCCAGCTCCATGCATTCCTCTTTGTCTATGTATTCGAGAACATCATCCCAGAGCTGACCATGACGGGATTTCCTGGCCTTATACAAAGTAGTATCCGATATCCCAAAATATGGCGACCTTAGTATTGCGAACAGACTCACATCATCTAGCGGATTTGAGAGAAAATTGATGATGTTGTGGATGTCTCTGACCTCTTGCCTTCCATAGAAACCGATGCCGCCATGAATGTGATAGGGAATTCCATATCTAGTTAGCTCCTTCTCCAGGTACGGTAGCATCTTACGCCTGTGAATAAGAATGGCAAAATCCCGGTATTGAGCCTTCCTGGGTTCATTGAGATAATCTCCATCTTCCCAGTATACCTCAGTCTCACCCACCATGGTTTTTATTCTTCTGGAAACAATCTCCGATTCAGCCAAATCTTTCTGCCCGCTGGCATCACCAAAGAGTAGCTGTACACTTCCTCTATCGTTCTTTCTCCGATCCGAGACATTAAGTGGGTCGTATCCAGATTCCCAGGGTTCACTTCGTGATTCAAGAAGCTGGGCAAACAGGTGGTTCACAAAATCAATAATCTGCGGGGCGCTTCTGAAACTGGTATCCAGAGTTACAGTGTCTCCTCCCATGCCTTCAATCCTTTTTCTTGCAAGGCCGAACAGGGTGACATCAGCCTCCCTGAACTGATATATTGACTGTTTTGGATCACCAACAATAAACAGCTTCTCCTTTGCTTCCTCCTCAGTTCCAAGCATGTTCCAGATGATGTCGTACTGGTCTGGGTCGGTGTCCTGAAACTCGTCCACAAGGATGTAGCGTATTTTCTTTGTAAAGTGCTCTCTGACTATTTCTGGGTGTCTATCAAAAAGCCTCTTTGTGAGCCTTATCATGTCATTGAAATCTATTGCGTTCTGTTGGGTTTTCTTTCTCTCGTAGAGCTCATTGTAGCGCAGATAGACTCCTCTTATGTCTTTTAGGAACTCGAGGGCAAGATGTAGCTGATTATCTGAATCCAGCCACAAACTTTCAAGATCCGTTTCATCCATTACCTGGAGCAATCCAGCATGAGTGTTTTTCAGGGATTCCAAATCTTGAGGATAGGCCTTCCATTTCTCTTTTGAGCCCTTGGCCTTTCTATTGGTTCCTGAGAACAGGTTACGTATGGCATTAAAGGAAACCTCCATATCTGGAGACTCTATCTTCTCAAGATAGGGTCTGATTTCAGTTAGGTACTTTCCGCCTCCGTCATTCACATCATGATATGCGTTGGCAAGGCGTGTGAGCTCACCAAGCAATTCACTATCCTCATTAAATCTACTAATAACTGACAGTTTGTCCTCTTTAATCCTGCCCTTCCAGGCATTGAAAATATTTTTAGGGTTGTCCAGTTTTTCCAGTACCTGAACCATTAGGTCATGTTTCTTTGCAATATCATTTAGAATTTCCTCAAGAGTTCGAGGATTTGTATCCTGAAGCAACCTGGTGAGTGTCTCATCCGTTTTCTTCGGGTTTGTTCCGTGCAAAAGGGAATCCCATGCCTCATTTTTGAGCCTGTGGCTTCCTTTTTCATCAAGTGTGCTAAAGCCAGGTTCCAGTCCAGCCTCCACCGAGAAATCTCTGAGCACTCCTGAGCAGAAGGAGTGAAAAGTCGAGATGTTGGCCCAGATGAAGTCTTCTCTTGTCTTTTCCCACCTTTCACCTTCAAGTTTAGCAAGCTCCCCCCTGATCTTCTTTTTCATGTCGGCTGCTGCCTTGTCCATGAAGGTCAGTGCCAGTATATCCCTGACTCCTACATCGGGTCGGGTATTGAGAATGTCAAGGTACTTCTGAACCAGCACTGTGGTCTTTCCTGTTCCGGCACCTGCCACAAAGCACAGGCTCTTTTCATGATCTAGAGCCTTCATCTGGGTATCTGTCAGAGGCATTAATCAACCACCTCCGTCAATACCGTAGCAGGTTCAGTAACCACCTTCTCCTGGTGCCCCTCTCCATTCTCGCTAGCTTCTCTATCCTCTGAAGCTACTATGAGGTTCCGAAGACCATCTAACCTGCAGGCGTGCTTGTAGTTGCAGTACCTGTATTGATCGCATTCCATCTCCCTTGTAGGGTTGAAAATGCCCAGACGCATGTCCTGTATGTGCCTCCCTATCTTTTCAAGCAGGCTGTTCATTAATACCTGAAATTCCTCCCTGGTATAGGGAAAAGAATCCGATTTTATTCCGTTTAATATATTATCATCACCCTTGAAGCCAAGCTTGCTTTTAATGCCTAGTTCATTAGTACTTTTCACCTGGTAGTATGCTCCAGATATGGGATCCAGGTCTGGAAAAATATTCCTGATGGCTTCTATGTATAGGGGGGCTTGGAGAACCAACCCGTTGCAGATTGCCGGGCCAGTTGGAACCTTGCCTGTCTTGTAATCCATCACAACTGCCCTGTTGTCGCTGGTAATGTCCACCCTGTCAATTCTACCCCTGAGCTTGATGGCACTGGGTTCTTCTTCCCATGGAATATCTATGTCAACGGTGTCCGTCCTGGAAGAGGTGTCGCACTCCCCTGGTCTGACCGGGAGGCCAAATGAGAGTTCGAACATTAGCGGTTCTAGGGTGTCTGGATGGATGTTGACCTCATAATTCAATATGGCTTCGAGAAGTCCAGGTCTATTCGTGGTTCCGAGAAGGGAATTCCAGTAGGCATTCCACGATGGTCCATTGAAGTGGAAAGCGCCAAGCTCGTCTTCTGCAATCTTCTGGAGCGCTTCCAATGCCTCCTGTTTCTGATCCTTATTTATCCGTCCCAGACCTTGCAGGTGCCTCTGGCTGAAGAATTTGAACAGTATATTGTGCATGGCATTACCCCGTTCCATCGGAGTTAGTTCTGTTTCCACCTCCTCTATGCCATCAATGTGCATTATCCTCCTGAGAAAGAAGCTGAATGGGCACTTGGCATAATTCTCCAAGCTCCCTGCCGAATAGATGTATTCATCATCGAAAATGCCAGCAATCTCCTGTTGTGCATCAGTGTTCGTTAGAATGCCGTCGTAATCCGAATCATAATCCATCCACCTGTGGCACCTTTCAATATTCATA
>JAUVCJ010000066.1 GCA_030595765.1 Thermoplasmatota archaeon
GAGCCGGGGCCATCTGCACCGACCACCACCTTTGCCTTGTGAATGCCCTTGTTGGTAGTGACCTCCCAGTGCCCTTTCTTTTGCTCAAGGTCCAATGCTCTTTCCACCTTGAACTCGGCTCCATTTTCCCTAGCTAGCCCCAACAGATGCTGGTCAAATTTGTCTCTGTTCAGGGACTGGCCCTGAAAGTCCAACCTGTATTCTTTGCCGCTTGGGAGTTTCATGATGATTGCTTGGGTCTTTCTGCTCACCAATGAATCGTCAATGTTGAAAAGCTCTTCAAGGTCCTTGACACCTGGGAGGAGCTTGAACATTTCCGGAGTTCTGGGGATGAATTCTCCGCACTGGATGGGTTTGCCAACATCCTTTTTTCTATCTATAATAAGCGTTGATGCTCCCTTTTCTGCTGCAAACCCGGCAGTAGTGCTTCCTGCTGGCCCTGCTCCAATAACTATGCAGTCCAGCATCAGCTACACCTCGTAAGAACTCTCATAATTACTGTGCAGTCCAACAACATCAGCTACACCTCGCAAGAACTCTCATAATTACGGCGCAGTCCAACATCATCAGTTGCACCTCGAAATGATATGGTCAGCATACTCCTCAAGTCTGTCTCTGGGATCGGAGGCTGGAAATCTGGATAGTGCTTCCAGAGCTTTTTCCCTGTGATGTCTGGCGCTTTGCATTGCCGCTTCCAGCGCACCCACACGAGTGAGAATATCTCTGGCGTGTTTAAGGCTGTTACCATTATTGCCCACATTGCCCACTGTTGTTATCATCTGTACCAGGTCTGATCTATCTTTTCCCTTGGTCAGCTTAACCCCCAGTATCAGGGGTAGAGTGACATTGCCTTGGGCAATATCCGCCCCTGGCAGCTTTCCTAAGGTCAGCTCGTCTCCTGTAATGTCCAGAACATCATCGGTTATCTGGAAAGCAAGTCCAAGTTGCAATCCAAAGTCCGCCAAGGATCCTTGGATCTCAGTTGGTGCCCCTGCTAGCATTGATCCCATCCTTGCACCTGCTGAGAATAAACAGGCTGTCTTTCCTTCGATGAGCTCCATGTATTCATTGACCTTGAATTCGAGGTTCCCGATGTTCCTTGCCTGCCTTATCTCGGACTCGGCCAGCTTCCGGCTTGTAGCCGATGTGAGCTCGATTATTTCCCGGCCATAAGCACCTGCCATTCCAAAACCAAGGGCAAAGAGGTAGTCGCCTGCTATCAGGGCGTTCACCCTGCCATACTTGCAGGATGCCGCTTCCCTTCCTCTTCTTAGAATGCCTTCATCGTTTATGTCGTCGTGTATGAGGGTGGCAGTGTGAATAAGCTCAACCGCTGCTGCAAGCTTGATGATTGGGCTGGCATCATCCCCACCACTGGCTTTGAATGAAAGCAGTAGAAATGCCGGGCTGAGGCGCAAGCCTCCAGAGCCCACCACAAGAAAGCACATCTGGGTGATGAGAACCACATCAGACTGGGTTCTGCAATTCAGCTCCTTTTCAACGAGGTCAAGCTCAAGACCTAGGCCGAAATCAACCCTTTTTGCCATCAAATTGGGAAACGAGCCTGAATATATTAAGGGTTCCCTGAAGACTGCTTGAGCAGTTGAGAACCTCCAGGCTAAATGCAGGCATTCTGCTGAGCTTACCCGGCACACTGGTGTCTCTAATTCTTTGGCAGCAGTGGTATTAGGGCTGAGGCGAATCCGGGCAGGTGCCTTGTCTGAAGCAGTATTTTTCCAGGACCCACAAGATCAGAGACCAGTCCTTCACCGCTGAGAATTGTGCTCTTCCATCCACCAACACGTCTTACACTGAATTGCATGGTCTCAGGGAAAGCCACCAGATGACCTGTGTCTACAGAGAGCTGTTCTCCTGCTGCCAGGTCTTTCTCGATAATACCACCAAATGAGGATACCCACAGGGTGCCATTGCCAGAGGCTCTGAGCATTACAAAATCCTTCTCAGACAGGAAGCCTTTCAGCCCCTGCCATTTTGTATCCAGATTGACCTGAGGGTCGGATGCCAAGAATGCCCCGCTCTGAAGGACCATGCCCCCCATGTTCATGTTCAGTGGCTTGATGTCTCCCATTAATGGGGATACAAGGGCTAGCTCACCGGGGCCATGTTCGGCAGTGAAAGTGTTCACAAAGAAGGATTCTCCTCCTAGAGCAGATGTCATAAGCCCCTTCATCAGGCCACCCTTTCTGCCGTGGGTCTTGATCTCAATAGTTCTGTGCATGTACATCATCGCACCTTTCTCAGCTACGATGCTCTGGCCATGCTGGAGTTTTAAAATGAGGGTTGAGAACGATGGGGAGTGGACGATCTCGTTGTCGTATCCTCCGGCTGCTGGCTGTCCACCCTGGGCTGGTTGCCCACCCTGAGCCGGCTGTTGCTGCGCTGCTGGTTGCTGCGCCACTGCTGGCTGCTGCGCTGCGGCAGCCTGGTCGTATTTTTTACAGGTATGACAATACCATTGGCTGTATTCCTCTACGTACTGCATCTCATTGTTACATGTTGGACAGGCACTCATGATGATTCCTCGCTAGGGGATTACCGACATCGGGCTTAATCATTTTTTCTATGGTTTTTAATTATTTGAGATATTCATTGAGATTCTCAATGATTTCTCAATAAGCATATTCCTCAATGTTCAGAATTTCTCTTCATTTTATCTGATTGCCAGATAACATTTGTCTATTCCAATATCTTAACGATATCCCGTGCTTCTTTTCTTCTTGGGCAGGTGGGTGTTTCATCTGGGAATCCCAAAGGGGTTACGGTGGCAACATAATGGGTTTCAGGAATTCCAAGCATATGCTTGACATCATCTCTATCCAGGTCTGCTATCCAGCAGGTGCCTAGACCCATAAGATGCGCTGCCAATGCTAGATGGTAGGCACCGATGCATCCGTCTTGAACATGCCTGCTGGAAATATTGGGATCTGAGCATATCGCTATTGCCATGGGAGCCCATGCAATCGGAGCGCTGGCGCCGTTTCTTACTGCTGCCAGGGCTTCAAGCTTTTTTCTGTCCCTTATGACTACATAGTAGTAGGGCTGAGAGTTCCTGGCGGTCGGTGCAAACCTGCAGGCCTCGAATACCTTCCAAAGAAGATCCTCTGGAACTGCCTCCTTTCTGAATTGCCTAATGCTCCTGCGGCTGGTCAGAAGCTCCAGCCCGTTCATGTATATATCTGGGCTTTCCGCTGGGACAACTGGCTGGGTATCGTTCTGCGACATGGTTGCCCAGATGGGCTCGGCAGGAGATAATCTTTCTCGTTACCTGCCAATCTAGTCCCTGAACCTCTCGGCTGGCTTGCGCTTCTCTCCAGAGTCTCCGCCATCTCCATCATAGTTTCTTTTTGGAGGACGCCCACCGTCACGACGGTCATTGCTATGGCCTCTACTAGGGCCACCGCGTCTGTCTCCTCCTCTTGATGGAGGTGGCCTGCGTGGGCGCTCGACATAGCCTTCTGGTTTTGGCAACAGTGCCTTGAGGGACACATCGACCTTGCCTCTGTCTATCTTGGTCACTTTCACAGTCAGCTTGTCTCCGAGCTTGATGCGGTCAGTCACTTTGTCAACATGTGTCCAGTCTATTTCAGAAACATGCAGGAATCCGTCTTTGCCAGGGGTCAGGTTGATGAACGCGCCGAAGTTCATGATCTTTACAACCTCAGCATTATCGTACACCTCTCCGACCTCAATGACCTTGACTATGTCCCTGATGGTGCTCTCAGCGTTTTTTGCCTTCTCAGCATCTGTGGAGGTTACCATTACCATGCCGCTATCCTCGATATCGATCTGAACCTCGAACTCATCCTGAAGGCCTCTGATTATCTTGCCACCAGGTCCAATGACGTCTCCGATCTTTTCCGGGTCTATCTTGAAGTTGATAATGCGCGGTGCATAGCCGGAAAGCTCACCTCTAGGCTCTGGTATGACTTTCTCGATAACGTCCAGGCACTCATTGATGCCTTTCCGCACCTGTGTGAAAGTGGCCTCGATTATATCCAAACCTACGCCTCTGGTCTTCGTGTCCATCTGGAGGGCTGTCAATCCGTTGCGTGTGCCTGTGAACTTGAAGTCCATGCCACCAGCGCCGTCCTCCATGTCCTGAAGGTCAGTAAGGATCTTCCAGCGTTTCCCATCCGAAGCCATGCCCATAGCCATTCCGGCAACAGGGCTGCTGATCGGGACACCTGCATCCATCAATGCCAGGGTGGAGCCACAGGTCGCACCCATGGATGATGAGCCATTTGAGGACATGACCTCGCTCACAACTCTTATTGTATATGGGAAGTCTTCCAGGTCTGGCAGGACTGGGAGCAGCCCTTTTTCAGCCAGGGCACCGTGTCCTATGTCTCTTCTGCTTGCACCTCTAAGCGGCTTTGTCTCGCCAACTGAGAAGGGCAGGAAATTGTAGTGATGGAAGTACTTCCTGTGAAGGTCGTGCTCCAGATCTTCGACAATAAGGTCGTCACCAGGCGCTCCCAATGTCGCGACTGAGAGAACTTGGGTCTCACCTCTGGTGAAAAGCCCGGTTCCATGTGCTCTAGGCAGAATGCTTACCTCAGATGTAAGTGTCCTGATCTCGTCCATTTTCCTGCCATCCACACGCTGATCCTTATCAAGAATAGCCATTGTCACCTGCTCCTCCATGAATTCATAGAAGAAACCATCTAGGAGTTTCTTGATGTACTTCTCGGTTCCATCCTGGTCCCTCTTATCGGTTACCAGTTTCACCTTGAACTCATCTACCAACATCTGCTTGAGCTCGGCCAGTATGACCTTTCTCTCTCCCTTTGAACCTTTTGGATTGTTGAAAAGGAACTTGTCCAGGTGGGGCAAGCAGGCCTTTTTCAGAACTTCGACGTCCTTCTTCTCATCCTCGGACATGCTTACACTCCATGCAAGCTCGTCGTCTTTTGCCTTTTCCACTCCTATCTCGGAGCGTACCTTGTCGAGGAACTTGGCCAGGGGGCCCATGGCCTCCATTGCAACCTCGAATCCTGCTTGAACATCCTGGTCCGGTAGGTTAGAAGAGCTTGCATCTACCATTGTAATTCGCTCTCCATCTCCCATGACCAGCAGTTGCATGTCAGAGTATTCCAGCTCGTCCACAGTTGGGTTGACAACTGGGTGGCCGTTTATCATTCCAATACGCACTCCAACAATGGGGCCGTCAAAAGGAACTCTGGATATGTGAAGCGCAGTGCACGCAGCGATCATCGCCACAATGTCGGGCTTGTTCTCGTTGTCGATGCATAGAGGCATGCATATTATCTGGACATCATTTCTCATGCCATTAGGGAACAATGGCCGAAGTCCTCTGTCTATCATTCTGCTGGTAAGCACTGATAGTGTTGAAGGCCTGCCCTCTCGTCTGGTGAATCTGGGTCCTTTTATTGCCCCTGCTGCGAACCATCTCTCCTCGTAATCTACCATAAGAGGGAAGAAGTTCATACCCATTCTGGCATTCTTTGCCATTGTGACAGTGGCCATTACCACAGTTTCACCCATCTGTACGGTGACGGCACCATCGGCCTGTCCACCCATTCGCCCGTGCTCAATTATGAGCTTCTTTCCGGCGAAATCTGTTTCAAATCTCTTTACAGTCATTGTTTAACACCTGTTTTTCCGTTCAATTCGCTTTGCGATATGCATAGTTTTAAGCAAAAAGCAGTTAACCAATCAACCCACCATTCTTACAGGGATACCCATTTGATATTCAGTAGGCATTCAGTAAGTCGCGCTCAAATACGTGTGCGCAAGAGGTGATGATTGTAAATTATTTTTTTTCCTGACCAACAGACCTATGCTGCCTGTAAGTCATTTTCAGCCCTTTCCTGGCTATCTTTGCTTGCTTGCCTTTGCGAGCCAAAGAGTAAGGTTAATTATTTAAAGCTTTGTCTTTGTTTTTTCAGAACATTTTCCTCTCTGGCTCAGGCCTAGCCTACTCAAACCCAAATCAGCCCCCAATAAAAGCAGCATTCCACTGGAACCCAACCATAGGCCAACCCAAAGAAGGGATATCATTGGTATTACTTTGACCTCCAGGCTTGCACTTACAATGTTGAGTGTTGTGATCTGGGTCGTACTGGAGTTCCCGACCCGCACAATACCATCTTCTACTGTCTCGATGCCCAGAACGGAACAGTGTAGGTCATGGGTCAATGTGCTCTCGATGTCAGAAAGCTGTTTGTAAACTCCTGTGGTGGTGTCCAGATGCTATTTATTTCTGGTTTGGAGGAAGGTTTAAGTACGCACTAATTGCTTATCAATAAATGCTCCAGGCCGATAGAGCCAGTGGTTCTATGTTTGAGCCTGGATGTTGCAGATAGACGAAATGGTAGATAGGCAGATAGATATCTAGATTGGAAGTGTCAATGATGGTCAATGTTCCCAAAAATGAGCTTTTGAAATTGTTCGGGAACAGAGTAAGGTTCGACCAAGCAGAGCGAAAGTTGTATTCCAGAGATATTGCTGACCTGCCAAGATCAATGGGACTTATGGTCAAGCTTTTGCCAGATGCGGTTGTTCAGCCAATTAACAAGAATGAGCTGAAAGCACTCATTGACCTGGCCTCAGAGAAAGGTAACCCACTGACACCCAGGGGTGCAGGGACCTCAGGCACAGGAGGAGTTCTTCCAGTCAAGGGCGGTGTTGTGGTTGACCTGTGCAGAATGAATCGTTTGCTAAGCGTGAACAAAGATAAACTGGAGATCATCATCGAGCCAGGCATTGTCTGGGGCGACCTTGAGGGGCAACTTGGAAAACAGGGATTACAATTGAGACTGTACCCTTCATCAGCTCCGTCATCAACCGCAGGCGGATGGGTGGCTCAAGGTGGCATAGGAATAGGCTCATGCCAGTTCGGTTCTATTCAGGAAAATGTCGTGAGTGTTGAGATTCTAACTCCAAAGGGACACATGACAATGTCCGGAAGCGAGCTGGATGTTGTAACAGATTGCCTTGGCTCCACCGGTATCATCACCAGCATCACCCTGAAGGTCATGCCGTATCAGAGGGTCAGGCCATTCTATGCTGCGTTTCCCAGCCTTGATGCTATGTGCAAATGCATGGAAGAGGTGGTTGATAAGATCCCACTGTGGTCAGGGGATTATGCCAGCCCTGAGTTCATTCAGCTGTTGGCGCTGGCTGCAGAAAAGAAGCTGGATTGGTTTGGCAAGGATGAATGGCTCGGTGGTTTTCAGCTTCATGAAGATGGATTTTCAAAGTACGATTCAGAGTTAACAAAAATCGTAATAAATCATAGCGGCAGGCTACTTACCCAGGATAAGGCCCAAGAGGTATGGGAGGACAGGTTCAATCCTATGCGCCTCAAGAGGCTTGGCCCTAGCCTGGTCCCGGGTGAGGTATATGTTCCATTGGATGAGCTCGGAGCCTTTCTGAAGGTCGCTCCAGTCAGCTCAGGGCTGAAGCAATTTCCAGTTGAGGGAACACTTGCCAGCAGGACAGAGGCAACTGCATTGTGTCTTGCCCTGGACGATTCAAGAAGGTCAAATTACACTCTAGCCTGGGGATTCTCCATGGGACTTGTCAGAATCGCCAGAAAGTTTGGAGGCAGGGCTTACGGGATAGGAGCATACCTCCAGCACGAGGCCATTGATTTTTATGGAGCCGACAGGTTCGTTGCCATTCAGAACTTCAAGAGCCTGGCTGATCCAGAGGATATTTTGAATCCTGGAAAGATCGCTACTCCTTCGATCAAGCCATTTCCCCTTCTGAAGCTGAACTCAGCACTGGCTGCAGGGTCTGGAGTACTTTCAGCTCTTAGCAAGGCAGTGCCGTTCAATATGCCTCAGGACAGGAGCGAAGTTGTTGACCGGGACTTGGACGGGTGGGGCGGAATTGAGAGATGGGACCTTCTCTCTTGTACCCAATGCGGGTTCTGCAGGGAGGTCTGTCCTGTCTACATCGATAAAAAATGGGAGTCATCCTCTCCCAGAGGGAAGTTAGCCCAGTTCGAGGCTCTAAGCTGCCCTGATAAAGGAGTTCAGAAGGAGGCAAGGGAGCATATTCCAGAAGGAAAATGGGCTGATGATGTATATTGCACACTTTGTGGCAAGTGCGAGACCGTCTGCCCTGTTGACATCCCATTTCACAGGGTATGGGAGGAATTAAGATGCTGGATGAACAGACGGCAGTGGGGTCCGCCAGCGGCTTCGAAGAAGATGTTCCAGTCCATCGATGATCCAGCGTTCTGGAACCCGTTCAGGGAGCCAAGGGAGAAACGAACCGAATGGTATCCTCCTGAGTTTCCCATCAAAGAGAAAGCAGACATCGTATATTTTGCTGGCTGCATGTCAAGCTATCATGAGTATCAGATACTTCAGAGCACCATGAAGCTCTTCCTGGCTGCAGGCGTGGATATTACCACTATGGGTACTGACGAGAAATGCTGCGCTGCAGTGGATCTTTTCACTGGCCAGCCCGAGAGTTTTAAGGCCATTGCAAAGTACAATGTCGAACAGATCCTGAAACGTGGGGCCAGCACCGTGGTAACAGGGTGTCCAGCATGCTACAGGGCACTTTTTAAGTATAAAAAATATACAGATTGCGACCTGGAAGTGCTACATTCCTCAGAATTGCTTTACAGACTGGTCAATGAGGGCAAGCTGGAGTTCACCAAACCCTTTGCCTCAAGCAACGGCCCGGTCGCATATCATGACCCTTGCGAGCTGGGCAGGATCCCTCAGATGGAGCTTGGCCGCGGCATCTATGAGGAACCCAGATTCCTGCTCGAAAGCATCCCTGGCCTTGAGCTTTTGGAGTTTGACCACAACAGAAAGAGTGGGGATTGCTGCGGAGGCGGAGGAGGCCTTAAAGCAATAGATTATGACCTTACAGCCAGGATGACCCGCAGGCGCATCGATGACGGGATAGCTATTGGAGCCCGAACCATCGCATCAATGTGCAACAACTGCAAGAACCAGATGGCACCGGTTGCCAAGGAGATGAAGAGAGAAAGCAAGGCCAGTGGGAAAAAACTGGAGTTGAACATCAAAGATATCTCGGAGATACTTGCAAAAGCTCTTTGACGGTTATCACTCTTGGTTTTTACAGTTTTGTATTGAAAGAACAGTAAATCTTTAATACCTCTGGCCTTGTAGTTCCCTTGAATGGCTGATACCAGAAACCGCACACACTCCACGCCAGCCTCTGGCTCCAAGGACGCTCACTCTCTGGACACTCATCATCGTTCCTGCTCAGTACACTCCACTTCATCTACAAGTTCGGCACACCTGATGGTACCCACTGTGCCGCGCCATGTAGCTTTCATAATGGATGGTAACGGCCGCTGGGCAATGAAACACGGACACGATACCCGCATCGCTGGCCATGAAAAAGGTGCAGAGGTGATAACAGACCTGGTCCTGGCTGGCCTTAACATGGGGGTGGAGTACATGACCTTCTATGTCTTCTCCACAGAGAACTGGGCTCGCCCCTCTGAGGAGGTGGAATTCATCCTTTCGGACCTGCTCCCCAGATACCTTGAGCTCAAGCTGGACTTTATGATGGAGAACTCCATAAGGTTCAGAGCTATGGGCAGGCTGGAGAAGCTTCCAAAATCTGCATTGGTAGCCCTTGACAAGGTCTGCAAGGCAACAGAGGAGAACTCAAGAGCCAATGTGACGTTGGCTCTCAACTACGGCAGCCAGCAGGACATCGTGGAGGGTGTGAAAGCCTTTGCCAGGAAGGCTATAGATGATCCAACCCTGATAGAAAGCCTGGATCCCTCAGGCTTCCGGAACTATCTGGATCTGCCAGAACTGCCGGAACCGGATCTGCTGGTCAGGACCAGCGGGGAGAAACGGCTAAGTAACTTCATGCTCTGGCATCTTTCGTACACAGAGATATTATTTGATGAGCAGTTGTGGCCTGATTACACCCCTAAGGATTTTAAGAACGCGGTGGAGGAATATTCCAGGCGTACTCGAAGATATGGAAATTCCCTGGTAGGATGACCCTTTTTATGAAAGTGATTGGGGAATCATGTGTATGGAAAACAATCACGTATAGTGGCATACCTAACGATTTGCACTTTCTTGCGGCATACCTTCTTGAACTTCATTCAAGGTATGCCTCATATCGTAAAGGGCTTGGTTTCCTTATCATTTCCCCTTGACAAATCTCACGGTCTGTGGAAATCTCCCAATAAAAAGATTGATATTACCGTGTGCGTATTACTGATTGAAGTGAAAAGATGATTAAGCACAAAGATTTTAACAAGCTGATAAAACCCACGAATCTTAACAAACCTATTCTCGTAGTATTCGCAGTCATAC